>JADFIX010000125.1 GCA_022566435.1 Planctomycetota bacterium | reverse complement strand
CAAGTACCAAAATGGCCGCCGACAGAAACAGCAAGCACGACCCAGCAAAGCTCTTCGCGCTCGGCGAATCCGTTTCTGCCGGTGAATTCTCTGGAGACTGTTGTTGAGGCGCCGATGGACTCATCTCATCTCTCATCCGATCGCGATTCGTTCGCACTCTTTCTTTTGGCGGCGATATGGTAGACTATTTGATTGCAAAACGCAGCGCACTTTTTCTGGGAGGCGTCTCATGATCGAAGTGGGCAGTTTTCTGTCGGGTTCCTGCGAGGGGATCAGTCGTCGGGCTTTCCTGAAAGCTGGTCTCAGCGTGCCGTTGGCGTTAGGGGTGCCGGCTCCCGCCCGTTCGCAGACCAAGCAAGCGAGCCCAGCGAAGTCGGTGATGCTGATCTGGCTGGGCGGCGGGCCGAGCCATCTCGATCTGTTCGATCCGAAGCCGCTGGCTCCGCAGCAATACCGCGGGCCGTTCGGTACGATCCAAACCCGCATTCCCGGTGTTCATTTCACGGAACTGCTGCCAAAACTGGCAGCCCGGAGCGATCGGTTTTCCGTCATCCGCAGCAACATCAACTATCATGGCGGACACCGCGAGGCAGGTTCGATTGCCATGACCGGTACGGTTGCCTCCGATGGCGGCGAAGGCGGCAGCGGAACGCCGGCCAGTTACGGGCCACATTTTGGGGCGATTCTCGCTCGGCAGCGGGGGGCCGGCGAACTCCCCGGATTCATTTCGCTGGCCCGTGGACCGATTGGGGACGGTGTGGGGCCGAACTTCGGTCAAGGAGGCGGCAAATGGGTTCGTTTGGTGAGTACGGTTTTTTCGTAGTAACAAATGGAAGAGGGAACAGCGACGAAGCGACGGAGCGACGAAGCGACGAAGCGACGTAGGGATGGAGGGATCAGAGCCCCGAGCGCGAGCGAGCGGGTGCAGCTTTCGGTCAGTTATCCAACGGCTGGTTCGGTATCACATGAGAAATCCCGGATTGATGCCCACGGCGAAACTTGGCTTACTGCTCGGGCGGTATTAGACTATAGACTAGAGTATCATGAAAGGCCCGGTCATGGCCACCGTCGGCTCCTACGAAGCCAAGACCCATTTGCCCCGCCTTCTCGACCGCGTCGCTGCGGGCGAGGAAATCACGATTACCCGGCATGGGGTGCCGGTCGCCCGGCTCCTGCCGGTGAAAGACGGCGAAATCACCGACATTCGCGCGGTAATCGATCGCCTACGGGCATTCCGCGACAAACATCCGCTGAAGGGCGAATCCATCCGCGAACTGATTGACGAGGGAAGGCGATATTGAGTCTGGTTCTGGATGCTTCCGTGACGCTGGCTTGGTGCTTTGCTGACGAAACCAACGCGAGCGCCGACCGCATACTCGATCGACTCGTCCATCAGCGGGCCCGCGTTCCGCCGATCTGGCCTTACGAAGTCGCCAATGCGCTGATCGTCGCAGAACGAAGAAAACGACTCACGGCGCGCGATACTGCCGCTGCGCTGGACATGCTCGGGCGGCTCTCGATCGACGTTGACCATCCCCGGACCGAGTCCGTCTTCGGCGAATTTCCCGCCATGGCGCGCAAATACCGTCTCTCGGCGTGCGACGTTTCCTATCTCACCCTCGCCCGGCGCGAGAAACTGCCGCTGGCTACCCTTGACGCGAGATTGCGGCGGGTCGCGCCCAAACTCGACATTTCCGTCGTGTAACTCATAACCATGACCGTCTGGCGATCTCACGTAATCCGCAATAAACTTCAAGTTCTCGGTTTGTGGGCGAGGCGCCGTGCGGCAACGCTAGCAACGGAGCGGACGTACAGTGGGTCGTTTGACCCACCTGGTTCGCTTCGGCATTCGCTCGGATCGGCGCTGGTTGGCAAGCAGCCGGTGGCACGCCACGCTTGCGATTACGGTAATCCGCGCAGGCTGAAGCCTGCGGCTCGGGAAGCGAGAAGAAGGAATAACATGACCATCGCACGAAAAATGGCCCAATGGGCGACCGCGTTGAAGTATGAGGACCTGCCGGACAAGACGATCCATGAGGTCAAACGCCGAGTGATCGATTCGCTGGCGGTGACGTTCGGGGCGTATCGTTCGCGACCGGCGCGGGTGGCGCGGTCGAAGGCGAAGGCGGTCAACGATCCGCCGCCGGCGGCCACCGTCTGGGGTAGTAAACATCTCTGCTCGCCGGATCTGGCGGCGTTCGCTAACGCCACCATGGTGCGATACCTCGATTACAACGACACCTACCTCAGCCTGGAGCCGGCGCATCCGTCGGACAACATCCCGGCCGCCGTCGCCGTCACCCAGACGGCCAGGAAAACCGGCAAGGACATGATCCTGGCCACGGTGATCGGTTACGAAATTCAGTGCCGCCTCTGCGACGCGGCGAGCCTTCGCGCCGGTGGGTGGGACCACGTGACCTACGGTGCGCTCTCCACGGCACTTCTGGCGGCCAAGCTGTGGGATTTGACGGAAGACGAGATGGAACACGCGCTGGGTCTCGCGGGAGTGTGTAACATTACGACCCGACAGACCCGAACGGGGCAGATTTCCGACTGGAAGGCGTGCGCGTTCGCTAATGCCGGTCGCAACGGCATCTTCGCCGCCGACCTGGCGCGACGCGGTTTGACCGGCCCGAACGAGATCTTCGAGGGGCCCAAGGGGCTCATGAATCAACTCGATATTCCCGGTGCGAAAGATGTCGTGTTCGGAACCGACGGCGATTTCATGATCGATAAGACCTATATCAAATTCTGGCCCGCGGAGTATCACTCGCAGTCGGCCATCGACGCCTGTTTGCAGCTCCGGCCGCAAATCGAAGGCAAGACGATCGAAAAGATCCACATCGGCAGCTTCGAGGCGGCGGTGAGCATCATCGGTAGCGAGCCGGAAAAGCTCCGCCCGACGTCCCGGGAGACGGCGGATCACTCGATGTTCTACTGCTGTGCGGCGGCCCTGGTGGACGGCGATGTCACGCTGGATACGTTCAAAGACGAGCGTTTGACCGATTCCGTGCTGCTCGACCTGATCGACAAAACCACGATTGTCGAGGTCCCGGAATTGAACAAGGGCTATCCCAAGGGCATTCCCAACGACATTACGATCACTTGTTCCGACGGCACGACGGTCAACAAGCGGGTGGATTTCCCCCGCGGTCACGTGGAGAATCCGATGACCGACGACGAGGTGGTAGCCAAGTTCCGGCGGATGGCGGACGGCGTAGTGTCGGACGAGACGGCGTCGGCCACGCTGGAACAGGCGTGGAAGCTGGACACCCTGGAGGACCTCACGCCGCTGTTTTCCTTCAGCGTGCTGGACTAAGCCAGGGTGGCGAGCGATTTGTCCGAAATCGTCACTGATCCGACCGGCGGCAGGTTGCCGATTATAATTAACTGAGTACGCTTCTATTCGCCGACGATCATGGGCGTGGGTAGAATACATGGCGGCGAGAATCGAATTATCGGTTATTGACGTTGCGGCCGCCCGTCGGTTGTGGCCGTAAAGTCACTTGAATTTTTCGAGGCTGGGACTTGTGCACCATGAACTTTAAGGAGTCAGGCTGATGAACGTGTTGGCCTTTTTCTACTTTAACCCGATGTACTTCATCATCGTCGGTCCGGCGATTCTTCTGGGTATTTTTGCACAGGCAAGGGTCAAGTCGGCTTATGCCCAGGGCTCCAAGCATCAGGCCCGTAGCGGGCTGAGCGGCGCGGAGACGGCACAGCGCATTTTGAACGTATACGGCGTGGCGAACGTCGGCATCGAGCCCGTTAAATCGTTCTTGGGCGACCACTACGATCCGAAGAACAAAATGCTGCGGCTGAGCCCGGACGTTTATCACGGTCGGTCGCTGGCGGCGTTGGGCATCGCGGCGCACGAAGTGGGGCATGCGATTCAGGATGCCCAGCATTACGCCCCGCTGGCGCTGCGCAATGGACTTGTGCCGATGGCGTCTGTGGGAAGCCAACTGTCGATGGGCCTGATTTTCGTTGGGCTGATCCTGAGCATGTTCATGGGAACGGCGATCGGAACGACCGTGGCCATCGTCGGCCTGGGTATGTTCTCCCTCGTGGTCCTGTTTCAACTCGTCAACCTGCCGGTCGAGTTCAACGCCTCGTCGCGGGCGCGGGCCATCTTGCTCGAACAAGGCATGGTCACGCCGCAAGAGAACGTGATCGTCGGCAAGGTGCTGAATGCCGCGGCGATGACATATGTGGCGGCGACGATCACGGCGTTGACGACACTGCTCTACTACGCGTACATCATTTTCGGTCGGCGCAACTAGGGCGACGACGAAGCACGCGGGTCGGGCGCGAGCCTCTATCGGGTAAGGCTCGCTCGGACCGGTCAAGGGCGTACATCGTCATGGGTCGTGGTGTCGGACGTGGAGGGTCGATTGGGAGGCGGATCTGCGTCTCCATTGTGCTTATGAGCGCGGTCGGTCCCGCCCTGTTCGTGACCGGCCTGAGTTACGATCTGCCGAAGATCATTATCTCACTCCTCGTGGCCGAGGCGGCCGTTGCCCTGATGTTTTTTCTTCCTCGCAGGGTGGGCGACCTCTCGCAGGCCGGAAAAGGTGCACGTCTTCTTTTCTTGTTGTGGTTGGCGTGCAGCTTGTTCGGTGGGTATCGGATGGCTCGGCTGAGCCCCTATATGTACGACGCCGCCGACAAAACGTACGCTTTCGTGCCGAAAATCCGCGATCTAGACGATCCTGATTTGACCAAACCGTTCCTCGACCGGCACAACTGCTTCACCTGCTACGCGATTGCCGCACATTTGGCGACCGAGGGTGTCGAGAACTTGTACGACCGCGAGCGATACCGTGACGCCGAGATACAGACCGAAATTCACGAGACCATCGGCGAGGTGCTGACCATCGATACCTATCAGTACCCACCGCCCTTTCTCATTCTGCCGCGTTTGCTGCAAGCTATGACGTCGGATTTTTTTCATATGCGGACGCTTTGGTTCGGGGTCAATCTCGTCTTACTGGCGGCGACGTTTCTGGCGTTCGTCGCTTGGCTTAGCGATTGGTCTTTTCGGGCGTACTGGTTTGTCTGGCCCGCGCTGTTGACCGCGTCGACGATGGTGGGCACGCTGGTGATCGGCAATGCCCATTTGTTCATCATCTTGATATCGTTGCTGGCACTGGTGGCGTTTGAAAAGCGGCGTCACATGCTCGGCGGTGCATTGCTTGGATTCGGCGTGGTAAGCAAACTGTTTCCAGGCGTGCTCGTGCTCTACCTGGTGGCGCGGCGGCGCTGGCGGGCGGTTTTTTGGACCTGCGGGGCTTCGGCGATCTACGTGATCGCCACGTTTGTCATGTTCGGAGCCAAGCCCTTTACCGCGTTTGACAACTATCAAGCGCCGCGATTGGCCAGCGGCGAGGCCTTTTCCTTTGCATTTGAACGCCTTCGACCGACAATGAATAATTCGTCCGTACTGGGAATCGTATACAAATTCGCAAGGCTTGGCTTGTATTCGATAGAGTCGGCCGGTGGGATTGCGAAGATCGTCACTTGGGCGTTTTCCGGTTTGCTGGTCGTGGTGGCCGTCTGGGTCGGGCTGCGCCATGGTCGAGGCAGTCCGCGCGCCGGGTTGGATACGGAGACTTCGTCATCAGAGATGACGCGCATGTGGTCGGCTCGCGTGTGGATTGCGCTACTTGTGTTGGCACAACTCCGCAGCCCGTTCCTACCGTGGGGTTACGGCAACGTCGCGGTGATTTGGCTGGTGGTCATGATGCTTCCGCCGCCCGGGTCGTATCATCTGTCGGCATGGCTGGTCGTGCCCCTTTGGGCATTGTTTACGCCGACCGTGCCGCTGTTTTTCGGTCCGCTGACCGAGACTTTCGATCTTGTGTATACGTTGGTGGCTGCGGTCTTGGTTGTCGGTTTGTGCCTGATCACGGTCATACGGTATTCCCGCGCACCTCGGTCGAGTTTCTTGACGGAGCAGGCTTCGGCGGATGTGGAGCCAGGCGTTTGCTGACCTCGTTGGGCGATCAGGTGACCGGACGAAGCTCAATCCTTCGACGTTTGCTTTCGGGCGTCGCCGGTCATGGGAACGAATCGCACCGGCAATAGGTCCGACGTCTCGAGTTTGTCGTCCGCCGTCTTGGTGACCAACCGAAGCCATTGCCCGCCGATTTGGCTGCCCACTGGGATACAGATTCTCCCCCCGACTTTCAACTGCTCGATGAGCGCGGGCGGAATGCTTTCCGGGGCACAGGTGACGATGATCGCGTCGAACGGGGCGTGCTCTTTCCAGCCGGCGTATCCGTTACCGATTCGTACTTTGATCGTGTTGTAGCCGTGTTTACCGAAGGTGGCGATCGCACGCCGGGCCAGCGGCTCGACGATCTCAATGGAGTAGATATGCGGAGTGATCTCCGCAAGAACGGCGGCCTGGTAGCCCGAGCCCGTGCCTACTTCGAGCACCTTCGAATTGCGGTCGAGTGTCAGCGCCTGGGTCATGAAGGCGACAATGTAGGGCTGGGAAATCGTCTGCTCTTTGCCGATCGGCAAGGGGCGATCGGCGTACGCATGTGGCTGCATTTCTTTCGGCACGAACCAGTGCCGTGGAACGTTCCTCATGGCGTCGAGCACGGTTCGGTCCGTAATGTCGCGGGCCGTAAGTTGTCGATCGACCATGGCGCGGCGTTCGTGTTTGCGCTCGTCGCTTCGCGGTCGCGGCCAGCCTGCGGATTGATCGATACGAATCTCAAGGGGTGAAGGCTTCGCTGTCGAGGGCTTCTTGTCGGACGCGTGCGCTGTGGTGGGTACGGTGATGCTCGCTGTCAACGCGACGACAATGGGAAGCATGTGCTTGACGAATGTCATGGCTCAGCTCTCCGGATTCGGACAATGGGTCTAACTCCCGCCCGGCACGGCCGGGTCTCGACGATGCTACCGGTTTTCTTGTAGTGTGTTTCCCGTCGGTGTGGCGGCGGGATCGGGCTTTTCGGTGTTTATTCCCAGCGTCTTGATCGCATCGGAGAGTTTGGCACGATCGAACTGTCCGCGTTGCGCAAGCTGTTGCAATGCGGCCAACGTGACGAACTTCGCGTCGATCTCGAAATAGTCGCGTAACACCTTTCGCGATTCGCTTCGACCGAAGCCGTCCGTGCCGAGTGCGAACAGGCCGGTGGGAAGCCAGGGCGAAATCTGGTGGGGTATGGCTTTCATATAGTCGCTGGTGGCGATGACCGACCAGGGCTCGTCGGCTAATTGGCGCGTGACATACGGCACCTTGGGCGATTCACTGGGGTGCAGCAGGTTCCATCGCTCACACGCCATCGCTTCGCGGCGTAGGAGGTTGTAACTGGTGACACTCCACACGTCGGCCGCCACGCCGAATTTTTCCTGGAGAATGTCCTGAGCCGCGATCGCTTCACGCAGGATTGCGCCGCTGCCGAATAGATGGACACGGGGTTGGTTTTCTTTCGGGTTTTCCGCTGGTTTGAATTTGTAGATTCCCTGCAAGATGCCCTCTTCCGCGCCTTCGGGCATCGCGGGCTGCGTGTACACTTCATTACCGACGGTCACGTAGTAGAAGACGGCCTCCCGTTCCTGGTACATCCGCCGAATCCCATCTTGTATAATGATGGCGATTTCGAACGCGAATGCGGGATCGTAGCTGAGGATCGCGGGATTCGTGCTCGCCAGGAGATGGCTGTGTCCGTCCTGGTGTTGCAATCCCTCGCCGGCCAGCGTTGTTCGCCCGGACGTACACCCGACGAGAAATCCGCGGGCCCGCGCGTCGCCGCAGGCCCATATGGAATCGCCGGTCCGCTGAAAGCCGAACATGGAATAGAAGAAGTAAAACGGAATCGTGTTAACGCCGTGGGTGACGTTCGCGGTACCGGCGGCGGCGAATGAGGCCATCGCCCCGGCCTCTGTAATCCCCTCCTCGAGAATCTGCCCGTCCTTGCTCTCGCGATAGTAGAGCAATAGGTGCGAATCGACGGGTTCGTATTTCTGGCCCCCATGGGCATAGATGCCGTATTTTCGGAACAAGGCGTCCATGCCGAACGTACGGGCTTCATCCGGGATGATCGGTACGACCAACTTGCCGATTTCTTTGTCGTCGAGAAGGCGTACGAGCATCCGCACGATGGCCATTGTGGTGGCCATCTCGCGCCGACCTTGGCTTTCGATAAACTCCTTATGGTTTTTACGGCTATTAAACCGCCGAAAATGA
>JADFIX010000124.1 GCA_022566435.1 Planctomycetota bacterium | reverse complement strand
GGCCCTCGCGTACGCGTCGCAGGAAGATACTGAGAACGCGATCAAGCATTTGGAGTTGTGCGCGAAAAAGGGCTATCGGGACATCGGACCCTCCAAAAAATGGAAGGCGTTCGGTGCGACGCAATCCCACCCGCAATTTCGTAAGACGGTGAGCATTATTCGCCAAAACCGGAAAAAAGGCTGGGAGGCCTTTCGGGCCAAGGCAAAGGATCAAAAGCCACTCATCATTTTGCCCCCTAACTATGCCGGTGATAAGGTCGTCCCGATTCTGGTTGCCTTACATCGCTACGGCGGCTCACCCGAAGAAATCGCCGAAATATTCCGGGAGCCGGCCAAACGGATCGGGGCCATTCTGGTCGCCCCGACCGGCCCCAAAGAGGCCAAGGGGGGAGGAAGAAGTTGGGGTGACACGTTCGGATGGCGTCGGCAGCGACAGGAGGTTTTCAGGGCCGTGCATACCGTATTAGACGCCGCCGAGTATGCGTCTCGGAACTACCCTGCGGACACGGACAGAATCCTGGTGGTTGGTTTCTCACAGGGCGCCGACATCGCCCTCTGGACGATGGCCCAATACGCTGACCTGGCCACTGGCGTGCTCGCAATTGGGCCTCGAGACTTTGAATTGTTCGAGCGATATCGAGGCTCGCTTCGCCCGAATCCGCCCAAGTTCTACCTAATGGCCGGCGAAAACGACGAACGGCTGGCGGACTGTCTGCAAATCGAAGATCAAGTGAAAGGGGCCAACATGCCTGTCGAGGTCAAAGCCCTTGACGGCCTGGGGCACGAGATTTCCAAGGCCCAAGCCGACGCCATCACCGAAGGATTGGAATACCTGATGAACCGGTAGCGCCTCACGGATTGGGGAAAGTCGTGACTCTCGCGCCATGCGCGCACCGCCAGTCCTGAGTAATTGGGGCTCGGTGCGGCACGAGAAGTGTATCGCCGACCGATCCTCGCCCGTACGGTTTTTTTTGATTCGTATGCAGGCGGCGGGCGTCACGTCTGACACGCGCCTGTTGCCCGACCCCCATTTCTATGATACGAAATTCCCTATGGAACGACCGACGTCGCCGCGGTTACTGCTGCTTCTCGCGATTCTCGCGCTTGCGGTACGGATCGTCTCTTGCTGGGCGTCGGGATCACTCGGTCGATCGCCGGACATTTACCGAGAATACGTTCATTCGGGATCGAGGCTTGTGTCTCATGGTGTCATCACCTGCCCTTTGATCCACGAGGACGTGAGGCTCGAACCGTCCAACATGCTTCCGCCGGCTTATACGGTTGTTGTGGCCGGCGTGTATTCCCTGCTCGGCGTTGAAACCATCGCGGCCACCCTTGCCTTGCAATTCCTTAATGCCGTGGCGACAAGTGTCGCCGTCCTTCTGGTCTTCGGGATCGCGCGACGCTTGTGCGACTCGAGAGCCGGCTGGTTGGCGGCCATTTGGGTTGCGTTGAATCCCGTCGTGTTCGGATACACCAGGCTACTATGGGATACGAGCATCTTCATTTTCTCGGTTTGCCTCGTGCTGTGGGTCTTGCTGAGATTGGCGGATCGTCCGTATGACTGGAAGCGACAAATCGGCTTCGGCGTTCTTCTAGGCGTGGTCGCCCATGTAAACCCCGCTCTCACGATCGCCTATCCCTTCCTCGTACTGTGGATGCTGATGCGGAAAGGCAACCGATCCGCGACGATGATCGTACGCGGCACGGCGCTGACGACGATGGGTTGGCTGGTTACCGTCGCGCCGTGGACGATGCGAAACTATCACCACTTCGGTGAGCTAAGCTACATTCGCAGTTCTTTTGGCCTGGTGCTTTGGCTCGGTGCCTGTCCGGAGGCACACTCCATCCCCGCAGAGGTATACGCCGCCTGGTATCCGATGCACAACGAGCAACAGCAGCGTGTCCTCCTGAAGACCGGCGAGCAGGCGTATTTCAAAGAGTGGGGCAGGATGGCCAAAACGGCGATTCGGAACGACTTCGGCGGCTGGTTGAAGCTCTGTGGAACGCGGGCCGTCGACTATTGGACGGGCAGCATCTTTTCTCACGCAATCCCCGGAAACGGAGGTTGGCCAACGAACGCTTTGCGCGCTTGCATCACAGTCCTGATATCGCTGGAGACTCTGGCGATGATCATCGGGTTACTCTATTTGCGACACTTCGGAGCCCATCTCTGGTGGCTAGTCGCCACGATTCTGGTCTTTTCGATCGTCTATACCCTGAGCCACGTGCAACTGCGCTACCGCGCTCCGACGGAGCCATTGATCGCCATCGTGCTCGCCGTTGTGTCGGTCCGGATTCTCGATCGACCGTTCCAGCAAACATCGCCGTAGTAGGCAGCCGCCCGCTCCGCGCTCGGAAATAATACCGGCCGGTTGGGACCGGCGTGGTGGAGGGGCACTCGGGCACTCATGCAATGGCCGCGAAGGGCCGAATGCTCTTGGTCAGACCGTCAAGCGTCACGGCTTTATTTAGATCCAGGGGAAGAAACACACCGTGATTATGATCGCTCGCGAGGATCACCATGCGATCATGGATGATTTCGTATCCGTCTTCCTGCGGCTGATGACCGCAAATGAAGAAATCGACGTCCAGGAGTTCGGCCAGTGCATTCAGTGCGGACAAGGTCTGGTAGCGTCCCCAAACGAGCATATGCGCCGAACCGCCATCCACCATGTCTTCCTTCGTCGGCTCTCTCCGCAGCACAGTCGCATCGAACGACGGCACATCTCGCGACGCCGGCAGAGAATGGGATAGGAGCACGCGATTGGAGGTTCGTCCCGCCAAGGGGTACGACCGAAGAAACACGTCGATCGCTTCCATGACGCGATCGGCATCGCGGCCATACGATTCGGCGACGCCCTCCTCAAATCCGATGGTGACGCTTCTCCCGTTCTTGGTGATCTCGTGTCCGTTGATCTGGGCTAGCTCGTGATTGCTCTGCAAGAAGTGAACCTGCTCGGGGAATTCGCATTTCCAGCGTGCGGCACAGGCCAACACTTCGTGCGACATATCCACGTCGGTCAGCGCGACGACGTCCTCGTGAATGATCTCGTGGAGAATCACGTGTCGGGGCGCGGCGTTTTCGAGGTCACAGAACTTTTGAAGCCGCTCGAAATTGCGTCGGTGCCCATGTAGATCACCGGTCATGACAAGCTGTCCATAGTCGGGAAACTCGAGCATCGCACCTTTTCGCCACGGGTCGGCGCGATTGTGCGCTGCCGCCTCGATATAGGTTTCCGCATCTTGAATAGCGTCAGCCATTTCTATTCCTCAATCGCCCCACCTTCGTTCGAATCCTCCGAAAGAGCGTCGCCCATACGGTCGGCGCGGTGGGCTTCACGCTGTTTCGCCCAAATTCGCTGAACCACTTCCAATCTGGAAACGACTTGCTTCATGTCGCCGGGTCTTTCGTGTGGGTTGTCGCGACAACATTCCATAATGAGCTTTGAAAGCGAGAGCGGAATTTTATCGTTGAGTTCGATCGGGGCAATGGGCTTGTCGGCGGTGATGATGTTGATGCCGCCTCTCGCATCGGTCCCTCGTATCGCGGTAGGGTACTTCTCCGACGTCAGAACCCAGTACATCGTGGCCCCCAGGTTGAAAACATCGGTACGCTGGTCGAGCGTCAGCCGCCGCACCTGCTCGGGTGCGATGTAGTCCGGGGTACCCTGAATTCGCTCCTTTCGATGGTGGATCGGGCAAGATTGGCCAAAATCTATGATTTTGACGGCCGCGCCCCGTGTGATCATGATGTTCGTCGGCTTGATGTCCGTATGGACGAATCCGGCCACATGCATCGCGCTTAAGCCCTGGGCCACTTTTCGGAAGAGCGACAGGAATGTTTTGAGGCGGTTCGGGCGGGCCTTTTCGAGGTTGAGCCCGTCTACGTATTCCATGACCAGCCAAATCCGCCTGGTTTGCATCATTTTTCGCTCTCGGTGGATGTGAAAACTGTGGCGTAGACATGAATGACTCATCTTGCTGCTAACCTCGAATTCCGTTTCCACTTGTCCGACGAACGGATCGTCCTCGCCCGATTCGCGTTCCACGTACGTGACCGCAAAGGTCTTTCCGGATCTTAGCTCGGTGGCGAGCGATATCTTCGAACGCGCACCGACACCGATCTGTCTCGTGATGCGGTATCCTGGAAGTTCTGAATTCACGCCTTCCCCTTAGTACATCCGTCATCCGGTCGGGAAAAAAATTCCCTCAGGTTATGCCGCAAGCCGTTCGTTCTCGGGATTCAAGCGACCGGACCATCCAGCCGCGAGTCCGCAGCCCGAGAATCCCCACGTCCTCAGACCTGGCAACGGTAATCGGACGTCCAACCCAAGGTTAGCATCACTCCGGCCTGCAACCAAGGGGCCTCTTCCATGAGTTTCGTAGTCCTCGACCGTACGCGGGACGCCGCATGGCGTTCGCCGGCTCATGCGCTGCGGCCTCGGGGAGGAACTGACGCGACCACCCAGCCCTTTCGCTAACGGCCCGAGGCGACGCCCGGACGTCCGATCATGATTCTCGCGTATCGACCATCCCCCCAAAAAGGATCGGGCGGCGCGGCGGCAGGCGCGTCTTACGGTCCGAGAAGTGACTGAACGTCGGAGTCAGGATCGAGCTTGACCGCTTTCGATGCGAAGGACCGTGCCGCCTCGTCGTCACCCAACTTGTGAGCCGCGATCGCGGCCCGCTCGAAGTGGGCGCCCCGCATGGGTTCCGTCTTCGTAAGCATGATGTATTCCCGCAGCGCGGCGGCCGTGTCACCGACCTGCATATAGACGTCGCCCAGCGCTCGCCGATAGGGCACATGGAACGGCGCGATGAACAAGGATCGGCGGTACCAATAAATCGAATCCCGAAGGCGGTTCTTGCGGACATAGATCTTCGCAATTTGCGCGGGAACGTCTGCATCACTCACGTTATTGCGGGCCAATTCCAGAAGCTGCACAACGGCCAGGTCGTCGTCACCGCGCTCGAGATAGATGCCGGCCAAACCTTTCCAACTTTCCGGATCGATCGGACACAATCGCTGTAGAAGCGTCAGGGCTTCGACCGCCTGATCCCAGTCTTCACGCACGAGAGAGATTCGCGATGACAGTTTCGGCGCCGTCCAACCATCCGGGTCGACTTTCCGCAGTCTTTGAAGTATCGGCAGTAGTTTCTCTTCGTACGCCGATCGTTCGGCATCGGTCACTTGGCCTTCGAGAAGCTCGCCATACACTCGAGCGGCCACATCAAGTCCGCGCGGCTCATTCTCATCGGCTTCCAGCGCTCGCTGCGCTGCGGCGAAAGCGCTTTCCCCATCATCCGCATCCCATGCCGCTTTGGCCAACCGACCGAGCAACGATGCTGTTTCACCATCCTTTTCGATCTGTGTGCGAATCGATGCCACTTCCTCCGGTGGCGTCAGATCGAAGCCCAGCTTCGCTACTTCCTCTCGTATCCATCGTTGCACGTCACGATCGAAATCAGCGGTTTCGACACCCAACTTGAGGCGGATGACTTCCTCGTTCGTAAAACCATCGCGGTACCACACGATCATCTTGCTCAGCACGTCATAGCCGAACCGTTCGATCAGATACTCACATATCATTTCGCTTTGGGCGTATGCCAACTGGCGATCCGTCGGTTTCCGCGGGCGCATAAAACCCCAGTTGATCGATTCGATTGTGAAAAGCTCTTCGCGACGGACAGCCTCGGCAATCAACACCCACCAACGGAAGCTCCGCTCGGCGTTTTCCGTAAGAACGGCCAACCCTTCCGTGAACCAATGCGGTATCCGGTTCTTCGTCGCCGCTAAAGTCACGGTATGGGCGAATTCGTGCTTGAGCACGCGAGCAAGGTCGAAGGGGCCCTTCAAGGCCGGATCCGCTCGCGGGGATGCCAGTGCGATAATCCGCCCGGAACATGCGCCGACAGTGGGGATCCACGGCTTCCCCGTAATCCGAACGGCGAAAGACCGCTGCGTAGGAAAAATCTCGATCAGCGTCTTGTCAATCAACGTTGTATCGAAGTCGCCTGTGACTTCTTCGTAAATGCTCTCCATGTAATTGGCCACGAAGGGTCCGATCTCCGGGTCTTTTTGCGGGTCGAAACGAATGATGAAGTGTTCGGTCTCGTGGCTGGCGAATCGTTGCAGCGAGTCCAGCAAATCCAGCGTGAACTTAGTACGCCGGTTGAAAGGATCGAGTTCCCAGGCCACGTCGAGGACATCACGCGCCTTTTCTTCAAGACCCCACTGCATGTACATCATGCCGAGCTCGGTGTGTACGTTCGCATTGGTCGGATCGAATTCAATGGCTTTCTGGAATCGTAATTCCGACGCCGCGTACTGGCGAATGCCGCTCAATGCGTCCCCGAGAATCTGGTGAAATACTGCGCACCGCGGATTGATCGCCGATACCCGTCGTTCGAGGCCCGCGACTTCCTTGTCGTCGAATCGGCACGCGGCGGCGGCGGCCTTCAGCGACAGGGCAACCAAGTCGTTTGGGTTGATTTCCAGAGCGCGGCGACACTTTTCCGCCGCCTCGTCGTACCGACGCTCAAGGATATGATTCTTGGCGAGCAGGTGAATGGCTGGCGGAAAGTTCGGGTTGGTGTCCAGGGCCGCCGTCGCGTGCACCTCGACTACCTCGAATTTCCAGTCCTGCAACGCAACCTCCCCAAGCCCGACATGCGCCTCGCACAGGTTGGCGTTGATCCGCAACGCGGCACGATAATCGGCAAGGCAACCGTCGTCCGAATCGTTGTTGTATTTTTCGCGAAGCAAATCCGCGGCTGCGATTCGGGCCGGCCACGACGTTCGGTCGATCCGCTCATACGCCGTCTGTAGCATCTCGTGAAGCACGTGCTTCGTTCGCGAAACCACGTTGGTCTGCGTAATAACGCTGTATCGTAGAAAGCCGATGGCCGTCGCGGTCACCCACTCGGCATCGCGCGGCAGCTCCGGCTGGCTCAGTAGCTGCTGGTCGAACCAGTGGTAGGCTTGGAGAGCCTCACCAGGTCTACCCGCCGTTTCCAGCATCTGTGCGAGGAGCAAGCGTGCCTGTGCGTGACGAGGATCTAGCTTGGCAGCCTGGCGAGCATGGAAGAGCACTTTGTCGTAGGCGCCCGCGACCTGGAACAGAAGACCGGACAGGTAGTGCCATTCGGCGTTCTTGGCCGCATCCATCAAATGCAGGAACTCGGAGGCTTTCGCGTATTCCCCCGTCCGAAAATAACACCGCGCAATACCCAGTTCGGCGGGCACCCGCCCGGCGGGCGTATCGGTAGGATCGCCGGCCAGAAGTCGGTAGGCGGCCATTGCTTCTTCGTACTTACCCGCCATATAGAGATGATGGGCACCGGTAAGTGATTCCACGATTTGGGGCACAGGACGGTCTTTTGCGGACGGCTCTTCTAACGGCTCTTCTAGAGGTTGCCCGACAGCGACCGTGCTGAGGAAAAACAGACTGAAGAATCGACCTTGCCACACCCTGAATCGTTGAATTTGGTCGACTCGGTATTCGTGTGACATCGAGCACTCTCCCTAGAATCACCCGCCGCGGCACGCACCGTGTGTGCCGACGCTCTCTTTGTCATCTTATGTCGGCGGATGGACCGGTGGTACCTCCTTCCATTCGGACTGCGCGATCTTCCTGTAACATGTTGCGGCGACGACCGGCGTGCGCGGTTGTCTCGCGTTTGACCCCCGGAAATCGTAATCTCGACCATTTCCTGAGTGAACCTCAGCGAAACGAACGGCATCAACGATCGAGTACAGGGCGGGCACGTTGGGTGAACGAAGAAACAAAGACGAGCCGGATTTCGCCGCGCTGTCGGCGCGCATTTATCGCCTGTGTCTCGCCCTGTTGCGCCGGGAAGATGCGGCGGCGGATGCTGCCCAAGAGGCGCTGACCCGGGCATGGCTTCGGCGAGGGAAAAAACGCAAGGCCGTGGACTGGTGGACTTGGGCAGCCGGCTTTGCGGTGCGCGTGTGCCGCGAGGTCGACCGGGAACGGCGATTCGTGAGCGGCGACGATCTGGACGACTGGAAAAGTTGCGGTGACACGTTCCATGCCGCGGCCTCCAGTTTTCGAAGCGATCCCGACCTGCTTGCCGCCATTCATACGCTGCCGAACCGCCAACGTGAGGTGGGTCAATGCCATTCTTAGTTGAAATTGCGAACGGTTCCATAGGATTACGCCACTTCTTCGAGGCAGCCTTTCAAGTTCGTTTGCAGCGCGGTACGCAAGCGGACCAGTTGCTTGCA
>JADFIX010000123.1 GCA_022566435.1 Planctomycetota bacterium | reverse complement strand
AGAACAACCAGTTTGGCGGATAAAGGGCTCCCGTTTGACTTTCCGCGATCAACGGGTAACCATGGCCGACCAGATTGTTCCACAGCGGAAACTCCCCGGCCCGCAGGCGATCGACGAGGAACGTCTTCTGGGGAAAGAAGTACGTGTAGAGGTCGCCGCCGATCAACCCGCCGCCATGCCACAGGTCGCGCCAGAAAACGTAGGAAAGCCCAACCGCAATCGCGACGACGAGACTCGTCGCGATCAGCGATTCCCGTTGAAACGGGGGTGACTTTCGCTCTTTCATACGGTTCGTCCGAAGAATTCATGAACCGCCGGCAGCTTGTAAGAAAATAACGTCTCCGTTGTTTTGCCGCGACCGAAGGAAGCGCTTCCTGACGGCAGAATTCGCGGAACTCCTGAAGGGGCCACGGCTCCGTCCCGTCCCGCCGTTGTGGGAACCACGTTCAAATCGCGTCCGATGGGAAACCAAGCGGCGCACGATTTCTCGACAAATTCGGGCATTCTGACAAATTCTCTCGTTCCCGCTCGAACGGCGTCCCACGGGACGGTTCTCGGTGTGAGAGCACACAACGGCGGGCCGGCACAGAGGCACGGCCCCTACAGAAAACTACTTCCTCGCGGGTTCCGTGACGGTCAGTCGCGAGTTGAGACGGACCTTGCTCGTGACGTCGAGTTCCGCTCCGCTCGGCCAGATCACGCGGACTTTGCTGACGCGATCAATTTTCCCCAGTCCAAAACAGACGGGCAACTCCACCTGCGATAGGTAGCCGCGCGTGGGCATGACCTGCTGCCGCAGCACGGTCCCGTCCGGCAGGTGGACTTCGACGCGCGCCCCGATGGCATCCCGATTCGACCGTCTTCCGACGATCTTGAATTGCAGCCAGTTGTGGCCGAGTTGCTGATCGTTCCGCAGCAAGCGCGGCGGCTGACCGTTCCCGACGATGACGAGGTCGAGGTCGCCGTCGCGATCAATGTCGGCGAACGCCGTCCCGCGGCCGACCATCGCGCGCGTGAAATCTTCCATGCGCGAGGCAAAGTCCTTGCTTTCCGCTTTCCATTTCTCCGTCCTGTTCTGGAACGCGGCGTCGGTTTCCCCCTTCTTGCGCAACGGCTTGACGGGCTTCACGATCGAGAGAAATTCCGTCTTATATTGCGGACCGCAGTTCCATAACAATTGCGGAGGTTGCTGATAAGTCTGCCGCGCCTGGACTTTTGCAATGTCCTTTTCGAGGTGCCCGTTGGCCGCGAACAAATCGAGTCGCCCGTCGAGGTCGGCATCGAAGAACAGCACGCCGAACGTCAGGACCTGTCGCGTGACCGGCCCGATGCCGTTCGAAACCGCCTGGTCGGTAAACAGCAATTCCCCGTTGCTGGATACATACAGCGCGGTCATCTCGGTGGAAAAGTTGCCGATCGCGATTCCGAGTTCTCTGTTGTTTCGGAAGTGGGCGACGTCAATTCCCATTGCACCGCGTGCCTTGGCGTTTGGACCCAGTGCCAGGTTGGCCGTCCTGCCGTGTTCCTTGAACTTCCCGTTTCCGAGATTCTCGAACAGGAAGTTCGGAACGGTATCGTTGGCGACGACGACGTCGAGGTCACCGTCGCGATCCAGATCCGCGAAACAGACTCCGAGTGATTTTCCGGCCGGCTTGTTCTTGCGATTCTCAACCTGAATGCCGGCCTGCCGTGAGACGTCCGCGAAGCGGCCGCGTCCCTCGTTCCGAAACAGCGAGCAGAAACTGCCCGGGAATTTCTTGGGATCTCCGTACGCGCGGAGCGTGCCGTCCAACGTGGATTTCTGGCCGGCGTCGAACGCCCGCGACCACTTCACGTAATTGCAGACGAACAGGTCGAGGTCGCCGTCGTTGTCGTAATCGAAAAATCCGGCGCTCGTGCCCCAGTCCTTTTCGCCACCGGCGACGCCGGCTGCTTTTGTGACGTCGGCGAATTTCCCTTTCCCCAGATTGCGGAACAGCCGATTCGGCCCCACGGCGGTCACGTAAACGTCGACCCGCCCGTCGTTGTCGAAATCGCCGATGGCGACACCCATGCCGTACAGTGAAACGTCCAGTCCCGAACCCGCGGTGACCTCCTTGAAGCGTCCCGTTCCGTCATTTTCATAGAGAGCCATCGTCGCGGGTTTTTCGTCGCCGGTTCTGTCCCATTTCCAACGGCGAGAGTTCACGAACAGCAAATCCGGGTCGCCGTCATTGTCGACATCACCCACCGCGATGTCCTTCTCAAACGGGTCGCTGACCCCAACGGAAGGGTCTGCGACGAGTCGAGTGGCCGTTTCGTCCGCGAAGCTGATCCAATCGACTCCACCCGCGGACGCGTCGGCACCGAGTACCAAAGTCCCAACGGCGAGGCACGCCCGCGCACGACCAAACAGGAATCCTCTAGCACTTTTCATTGTACGACCCCCCGGACCACTTCCGGCAGAAGTTGATAGTCAGTAATGTATCAGAAATGGCCCACTTGTCCAATGTTTCCTCGTGGCGCAAGATGGAGGCGGATCATCAAAGGGACTTGGAGCGGTCGGATGGTTTTCGGCAACGTTCTAGCTTGAATACGTCCGTTTTGACCAACAAACGATAGGTTTTTCGTGCTCACTACAATTCCTGACATTGCGGAATCGACGTCGCTCGTGCAACACGACGCCGGTCTGCTGGCCGTACTGCTGGCGGTGCTGGCCGGTATATTCTGGCTTACACAGCAACCTGCCACGCGCGGCTTTTTCAAGGTCGTCCCGGCCCTCATCTTCTGCTATTTCGTGCCGACGTTGCTAACCACGCTCGGCGTGATACCGGACAAAGCGCCCCTGTACTCGTGGGTCAAGGAATTCCTACTGCCGGCGAGTCTATTGCTCCTAATTCTGGCGCTTGATGTTCCCGGCATTCTTCGACTAGGACCCAAGGCGGTTATCATGCTGCTGGCAGGCACGGCGGGCGTGGTCATCGGCGGGCCGATTGCCTTGTTGATCTGCAAAGCATGGCTGCCGGAAGATGCCTGGAGAGGTATGGCGGCGCTTTCGGGAAGCTGGATCGGTGGCGGTGCGAACTTTGTGGCCATCGGAAAGACGGCTGAGGTCAGCGACACAATGCTCGCGCTGATGGTTATACCCGACGTCTTCGTCGCCAATATCTGGATGGGATGTCTGCTTTATTTGTCAAGTCATCAGCGCGCCATCGATGCATGGACAGGCGCCAACGCGGCGGCGATTCGCGACCTTGAACGCCGCATGACGGATTTTCAGGAACGCACGAAGCGTATTGCCACCGTGCCGGACCTGATGATGATCCTCGCGTTGGGGTTCGGGGCGAGTTGGTTGAGCTACACGATCGGCCTGAAAATTCCGGAAATCAGCTTCGAGACGACCGGCACGATGATTTCACATGGCACGTGGAAATACATCTTGGTAACCACTCTTGGCGTCGTGCTATCGTTCACACCGGTGCGCAATCTCGAGGGCGCCGGCGCATCCAAAGTAGGTACCGTCATGCTGTATCTCTTGGTTGCCTGTATCGGAGCGTCGGCGGACTTTCGCCAGATCGTGGAGGCCCCGCAATTCCTCGTGATGGGTTTTATCTGGATGGCGATTCACGTGACCGTCCTGCTCGTGGTGGCCAAGCTCATCCGTGCGCCGATTTTCTTCGTCGCCGTCGGATCGCAGGCCAACATCGGCGGTGCGGCCAGCGCCCCGGTGGTGGCGGCAGCCTTTCACCCCTCACTCGCCCCGGTCGGCGCGTTGCTTGCGGTGGCGGGATATGTGCTCGGCACGTATGCCGGACTGCTCTGCATGCAAATGCTCAAGATGGTCGCCGGCGCGTCCGGCTGATCGTTTTTCAGCGACTCGAGGTGATCGCTGATACCTAAGCTGCCAAACGCTGAGAAGGGAAGCCGCGAATCCACGCGAATGGACGCCAATAATCGCCACTTCGCGTACATTAGCGTTTATTCGTGCACATTCGCGTTATTCTGTTAGGCACGTTCCCCGGTAGTCAAGACTTCAGCTCTGCCTTGGCGATTTTCGCGAGTCGAGCTCGTACCCGATTTGATGCAGTTCGACCGCCCTTTTGAGCCGGCTTGTTGAACAATTTCATGTCGTCAGATCCGATTCGAACCCGCATAACACCGTCTAGTCTTGCTGGATTTTTCATAATAAACACTTAATCGACATTTCGTGATTGCACCGGCGACGTGACGAGCCGCGAATCCACGCGAATGAACGCGAATTGGCGGTTTTTTGCTTTGTCTGCGGTCGTTGTTCGCCCTAAGGGGGCAGCGACATGTCACCCCAGGGGCTCCCGGACAAGGCTCATCCACGCGGCTCCTCGTCCTTGACGATGACCAACCGTATCGATTGCGGCGACACGGTGACGGTAATATCGCCCCATTCGTCGGCAAACTGGCGGCTTCCGAAGAGCCGCAGCGCCGATTTCTTGTCGCCACCGGCGGCAATTTGTTTTTTCTGCAACAGCGGATGTAAGGGTCCCGGCGACAACTCCGGATTGACGATTCCCACCATCCGACCCGGCCAACCGATCGAAAGTGCGACTTCTTCCCTACCTTTCCCCCCATTGATGATCACAATCACCTTATCGCCAGGAAGCGAACGCGCGAATACGAGAATTGGCCGCTCCTCGTCAAACGGAACCCTTCGGAAATCTCCACGACTCAAGGGCGCGAACCGCCGCCGGATGTTGTTGAGTTGACGAATCATTCCGGCGAAACTCGCGTTTGGGTCGCTGGACTTGGCAACGCCGCCTGGCAAGTCATCCCACTTCATGGGTTGGCGCGCGCTCGAGCCGCCGTGGGCATCCATCCCGGCCTCATCGCCGTAGTAGAGCATGGGATTGGAACTGCCAAGAAAGTGGACGGCCATGGCGAGCCGCCAATTGTCATACGCGCCCGCCTCGGCTGCGGTTGTGTCCATGGACGGCTCGTCATGGGCGATCTTGTTCAGCAGCCTCCCTAGACTGGGAGCGCTGACGGCCGAGATGGTTCCGCGCCGGTCACTCTCCGCTTGTGCCGAATGAACGGTCATCAGGGAATCGATCAAACCCTCAGAATCCGTCCCCACACGTTCGATATGAAAAAAACGACCGAGGGAGTCGGACAGAGAATAGTCAATCGTCAGGTCGAATTCATCCGCGGCCGGTGGTACGGCGAAGGTCGCTTTCATCGGAAAAACGCCGACGAAATCGCCGATCAACACGGCGTCCGGGTTGATTCTCCTGATGACCTGCCGCCATCGTTGAAGTGTCGCGCGGGGCATGCGCGGCGCGTCGAAAACGGCCCAACCGTCGATACCGTCCGACGGATCGCCGTCACCGTTTGGGTCCATCCATCTCTTTGTGACGGCATGTAGATGAGCCTCGGCACCCGGCGAAAAACCATCACCTTCCAGGCGTAGCGGAATGAGTTTGTTGCCGTACCCATTATCCGTGTCCCACTCGGGCCTGGGATCCCAAGATTTCATTCGAAACCAATCCGCGCAGGGCGACCGGCGCTTCTTCCGCAAGATGTCGCGCCTCGCCCAGGTCATGACGCCCGCTTGGCTGAAAACGTTCTCCAGTACGACGCGAAAGCCCTGGGTATGGGCCTCCTTGACGAATTCGAGAAATAGTTGATCGCTTTGAGAAAACTGCCAGCTGCTCGGATCATCCGATTCGTTCTTGATCTTGCCGAGACTATTGGCCACGGCCAACATATCGTCCACATGACGCAGATCGGCCGGATCGTAATTATGCTCCGATGGGGCCACGAAGATGGGGGACAGGTAAAGGACATCAATCCCGAGTTGTTTCAAGTATGGCAAACGGGCTCGCAAACCCTGCAAGTCCCCCCCGTAGTGTTCATTGCGGAGTTCATACATGCCGGGGGGTGATGGGTCGAAGTATCTGACCTGCCGTACGGAAGGCCATCGTTGCGTATCTTGGGGATCGTTGGTCGAATCCCCGTTGTGAAAACGGGTAACGATGATGCGATACCAACAGGCACCACGCGTCCATTCAGGTAGGGATGACGTCGCCGCATCTTGGCCCGCCAATGTGGCGGCGATGCCGCCCGTACCCAAGACCAACACTCCGACCAAGATTCGATTCAGCATGATCCAACACTCCCAGACGTTGAGCCGAAGCGTCGACAAAGTATCCCACCGCGATATCCGTCATTCACGGAGCCTGAGAAAGCCGCCGGCGTCAACATCGCTTGAATTGTAAGAAATACAACCCTTGACACAAGTTCTTGCCCTAGCAGCGCGGTCATCTGAGGAAGCGAAGGAGCGACGTCAGACCGCTTCGCGGTCTTAGCGACGGAGCGACGCAGGGGAAGACCACTATCGACATCCCCCTTCGTCGCTCCGTCGTTTCACGCTCCCTCACCGGTCGCCTTCAATCGCTTCGTCGCTTGTTCTCCCGGCATATCGGCACTAAGAGGGCGGAACCTCAATCGGGTGGATGCGATCAAACGGAATCTTGGGCGGGGTCAGGATGCCGCCGGACATGAGAATCTTGACGGCGTCTTCAACACTCCAGCCGGTAGCCGACACTTCGTCCAGTGGAACGATCTGCATGTACCCCGTTGTCGGGTTGGGCGTCGTGGAGATGAAAATCGTCGCCATTTTTCGTCCTGTATCGATGTCCTCACTGATCGACGTCAGAAAACCGAGGCATTTCATGCCCGGACGAGGAAACTCGATCAATACGACCTGCTGGAATTGCGTTAAGTCACCGCCGCCGGCCAGCGTGAGGAAGATCTGCTTGGTCGATCCGTAGATCGTCTTGACCAAGGGGAGGTTCTCGAACAGGCGCTCCATCAAGAGAAGCAAACGACGCCCGAACACATTCGCGGTAAGAAACCCGAGAATGTACAACAAAAACAACGTCAAGAGCACCGCGACGATCGATGCAATCCAATCAACATAGGCGGGCAAGACAAGTTCGCTGCCCGGCTCAGCTTTGTAGTAAGCGCCGACAAACTGATCGATGATCGGGGCGGTGGCCGAACTCGTCACGTCGAACACGAACTTGCCCACCACCCAGGTGACCCAAAGCGGAATGACCGTGGCCAGCCCCGCCACGATGCGGGTGCGGAGCAGAGCCCGCACGGCTGGCCAGAGTCGTCGGCGCCGCCGGGAAACCGGCGCATCGCTGTCTGATTGGTGTTTTCCGTCAGTCACGGCATGGTCTCAGGGTTACTCATCTGCCGCCAGCTTATGCACAATGCCGCGACATGCAACAACCCCCTCAGGAAGCGACTGAGGGCGACCGAAGAGGGAGCACGAAGGGGAAGGCGACCGATTGAGGGCTTCAGGCTTCCTCTTCGGTCGCCCCTTCACGCCTCCTATTCGGTCGCGTTCAGTACCGCAACCGCCAGCGACCGGCTCAAGCTGACGACAGATACCTGACCTGCCAAAGGCTTAGACCCAATCAACCTTGCACCGGCGAAGCGATCTGCGCAAGGAAAGCCGCGAATCCACGCGAATGAACGCGAATTGGCGTGCATTGGCGGTCATCATGAATGCGTTCTCGTACAGGGGATACCTGTTGGATTTCGCTTGAGTTTGTTCACCGACGGGAAAAGGCCCACACACATGCCCTTCCCCTCCGTCGTTTCACGCTCCGATAAGCGCGAGTCGCAGGTTGATCTTGGTATCGACTCTTTGCTTCCTTGGTGCCTTTGTGCCTTTGTGGTTAACTCTGCTTTTTTTAATCCTCGATCGGACCGTCACCCCGACGACTACGGCAGTGAGTGGAAAAACCGGTCCAGTCTCGGCAAAAAGTGGTTGCTTGCATCGAGAGAAAAAACGACGGACGACGTACGTCCCACGATAAGGTCGCGAGCCACGGCGCCGAACCACCGCGAATCTCGACTGTTGTCGCGATTATCGCCCATCATGAAAAAATGCCCTTCGGGTACGGTAACAGGCCCAAAATTATCTCCATGAGAATAACCATCCGCGTAGTGGCGAATTACATACGATTTATCCTCAGGCGTCGTGATTCTAGTATATCGCATGTAACGTCCGTCCTCGATGTCGTATTCACGGCCGAGATCCTTCCTTGTGCCCTCCGGCTTCCCATCAATAAATAGCTCCCCGTTTCGGACCTCAACCGTTTGCCCGCCCACAGCTACACAGCGCTTGATATAATCCAATTTTTCATCCTTTGGGTACTTAAACACCACAACATCACTATTTTGTGGGTCTTTAAAAGCGGGAAGACGAAAGAACGGAATACTTGCGTCTATTAGGGGAA
>JADFIX010000122.1:1439-8323 GCA_022566435.1 Planctomycetota bacterium | reverse complement strand
TCCGGCATATAGCGGCCCGTTTGGCGAGTCCACGCTCGACGAGTGAAACGCTTGTGTCAGCGATACGTGCACGCCGTCCACCGTTTGCGCCCCTCCGGTGTTCATGCCGCTATACCGTCCCTTGCCGAGCTGTTTTTCGAGCACACCGCAAAGCTCCAGGTTGCCCACGATGATCGGATCGAACGCGTCGATCAACGTCGAGACGCCGGCCACGTGGTCGGAATGACCGTGCGTCAGGAAGACCAGGTCGCAACGAGCCGGATTCTGCAACTCTTGCGGACAGGAAGGGTTACCCTTCAGCCACGGATCGATCAGAATCACTCGTTCGTCGGGCAGCGTAAGCCTGAAAGTGGCATGACCCAGCCAGGTAATTGTCGCACCCATGATGTCGGTCCTTCCAAAAGTAGTCCGATTAGATGGCCTGTTCGCACATGGATTAGGGTAACAAATCGCGCAACATCCGCTACGCGCCGGACGAATCGACACAGCGTACTCTTGAATTCGTGGTGCGAAGCCCGACTTGATTAAGACCTAGTGCAACGTCGCAGCTTATTTTTAGGGGTTCATCGAGGGTGGCATGGGCAAACAAGTTTGCCCGTGTCTCCTTCATAAACAGCACGGGCAAGCTGGCGCTTGCCCATGCCACCCGCAAATACAAGCGTGAAGCGTCACTAGCCTTCATAGGCCTTCGCGGATTTCTGTCCCCACTCCGGCACCGGCCCGACCACGACCTGCCATCTAACGAACACACGTAGACGCGGTCCGTCCTGTGAATTTTGCCCCGCCGTTGGTGAAGCGCGGCTGACGCGTTGACCGAACGAAGGCTCGCGATTCGTGGGTGCAGAGGTGAATGCCGCACGTAAACGGGCAGGGATCGCTGTTCCGGAGGCGGCAGGGGTAGGATTACCCCCATGGAGCGGGCAAATTGTCGTAGTTCACGGCGGAATCCGCGACCTCGGGTTGCATCAAGTGGGTTATTCGGAAAGGATGACCGATCGAGGATCGATAACTGGGAAATCTCGAACTAAAGGACGTTCTGTGATACCGAGTCTACTTGCCCTCAAAGGTGCCCGTACCCAAGATGGCGTGGTAGTGCCTCATCCTTGGCGAACCCGGGCCACCTCGGATCGGAGGGTATGGTTGAGCATGGAAACGTGCCCGGTCAGCCAATGATCGACGTAGTTCGAAGTCCACTGAGATTCTTGAAGCGGGTTCACGGGGAGCTGCGCGAGTCCGACCACGTCTACATGGTACTCGTCGCGTTGGTCATCGGCCTCGGCGGCGGTCTGTTTGCCGTCTGGTTTCGGAAGCTGATCGGCCTGGGCAACCAGATTTCCTGGCAGGCCGGCGACTACACGATCGATTACATCCGCCAGCTTCCGTTCTGGTGGAAGATCGTGGTTCCGAGCACTGGGGGCCTGCTGTGCGGAATGATCATCCATTACTTCGCCCGAGAAGCCAAAGGGCACGGGGTTCCGGAGGTCATGGAAGCGGTCGCGCTGCGCGGTGGGCGCATCCGACCGCGCGTCGTCGTGGCCAAGATGTTCGCCTCGGCGATCTGCATCGCTTCGGGAGGATCGGTCGGCCGCGAAGGTCCGATCGTACAGATCGGCTCGGCCTTCGGGTCGACGGTCGGCCAATGGCTAGGTATCGACGAACGCCGGCTGCGAACGCTTGTGGGATGTGGCGTGGCGGCAGGGATCGCCGGAACGTTCAACGCCCCGGTCGCCGGTGCGCTGTTTGCAGTCGAGATTGTCCTGGCCGACTTCGGCGTCATGCAATTCTCGCCTATTGTCATCGCATCGGTTGCCGCAACCGTCGTGGGCCGGCATTATCTCGGGGACGCACCGGCGTTCGATGTGCCTCAACACAGCGTCGAGAGTTCCTACGAGCTGTTCGCCTACGCCGTGCTCGGCATCCTGGCCGGGCTGGCTGCCCTAGCCTTCACACGATTTCTGTATTTCGCCGAAGACCTGTTCGACAAGCCCCGCATTTGGCCTCCGATCAAGACACTTTTGGGCGGTACGCTGGTCGGGATCATCGGCTTATGGTTTCCCGAGATCTTTGGCGTGGGGTACGAGGCGATCGGCCAAGCCCTTCACGGGCAGATGGTCTGGCATCTCCTGCTCGTCCTCGTCGTCGTAAAGATCCTCGCCGTCTCCATCACGATCGGTTCGGGCGGCTCGGGCGGCATCTTCGCGCCTTCGCTGTTCATCGGCGCGATGGTGGGTGGCGGATTAGGAACCTTGATTCACTCGATATGGCCGGAGAGCACCGCGGGCCCGGGCGCGTATGCGTTGGTGGGGATGGCAGCCGTCGTTGCCGGAACCACATATGCCCCGATTACGGCGATCGTGATCATCTTCGAGCTGACGGCCGACTACAAGATTATGCTGCCGCTGATGATCAGCGCGATCATCGCCACGCTTTTGGCGACGCGGCTGCAGACGGGCTCGATCTACACGATCAAGCTATTGCGGCGCGGTGTGGACATTCACAAGGGTCAGGACGTCGATGTCCTGCGGCACGTCCTCGTGCGTGACGAGATGCGCCGCGACATGGTCACGGTGCGCTCCGACGCGGGGTTGATATCGGTCGTGTCGAAGTTCATCGAACACCCGGGAAGCTCGATTTTCGTAGTCGATGACGATCGGCGCTTGTTGGGCGTGATCACGGCCAGTCATATTCGGTCGGCCATGGCGGATACTTCCACTCTAAAGGACGTGCTCATCGCGCAGGATCTGATGCAGGAAACCGCGATGTCAGTCGCCGATCCGACGGATTCCCTGGCGGAAGTGATGAAACGGCTGGCGCTCTACCGTGGTGAGGTGCCCGTGATGGAAAACGGTCGCCTTGTCGGCGTCATCTGGCCGGAAGATGTCATCCAGCGCTACAACGCCGAAATCTTCAAACGCGACATGGCCTCCAGCATGGCGTCGAGCCTGGGCGGGAATCGGCATGCCGAATCGATCCCCGCGGTCAAGAATACGAGTATGGTCGAGGTTCCCGTACCGGCGTCGTTTGTGGGCCGAAGCCTTGGCACCCTGGACATTCGCAATCGCTTTGAGGTCACGGTACTGATAGTCAGGCAGCGAGACGGAGCAGGAGAGGACGTAGTCCGTGCAAGCCCCGGCGCCGATTACACCTTCCGGTCGGGTGATGTGCTGCTGGTCATCGGGCCTGACGACAAGGTCCGATGCCTCGAACGCGGTCAACCTGGAACGGAATAGGTCGACGATGTTGCCGCCGGTACCTTCGTCGGATGCGAAAGGCACATGCGGCTAACCGCCGTCGGCATGGTGAATGACGCAGGCCGACAAACGGCCGTTACCGCTTGGCGACGGACAACTCGGAGATTCGATCAAGCACCTCGTCGTGCTCCGGGAAACGGCCGATTTCCTTCTTATGCCATATCTGAGTGCCGTTGACGTGCACGTCGAAAATGCCGCCACCGCCCTCGATCATCTCGGCCTCGACGCCGAATTTGCCCTTGATCGCCTCCGCCAAACTGGCGGCCGTGGGGTAGTAGTTTCACTGCATGCAGTATTTGATACTGATGTCCATCAAGCATCCGTTCCGTCAATGACTCGGCTGCCTCGAGCCGACGCCTGCCACGGGGCCGCCGCGACGCGTCAGGCCAAATTCATGGTCATCAAGAATTCGGCGTTGGTCCTGCACTTTTGGAGCCGTGCCCGGAGTAGCTCGATGGCTTCTACGACATTCATGTCTGATAGCACACGCCGCAGCCGGTAGACCAACTCCAACTCCTTGGGATCGAGCAGCAATTCTTCCTTTCGAGAGCCCGAACCAGCAATATCGATGGCCGGCCACACGCGGCGGTCGACGAGACGACGGTCCAGATGCAGCTCGCTGTTACCCGTCCCCTTGAATTCCTCGAAGATGACTTCATCCATTTTGGAGCCGGTGTCGACCAGGGCGGTCCCGATGATGGTCAGTGAGCCGCCTTCTTCCATGTTTCGTGCGGCACCGAAGAAGCGTTTGGGCCTTTGCAAAGCGTTGGCATCGATACCGCCGGAGAGAATCTTACCGGAATGAGGAACTTCGGTATTGTACGCCCGCGCCAGCCGGGTGATCGAGTCCAGAAGGACGACGACATCGCGTCCATATTCCACCAATCGCTTGGCCTTCTCGATCACCATCTCCGATACCTGCACGTGACGCGATGCCGGCTCGTCGAAGGTCGAGCTCACGACTTCCGCCGTGGTGTTGCGTTGCATTTCGGTGACTTCTTCCGGACGTTCGTCGATGAGTAGGATGAAAATGTAGGTTTCCGGATGGTTCTTGGCGATGCCGTTGGCCATCTTCTGAAGCAAGACGGTTTTTCCGGTACGCGGCGGGGCGACAACGAGCATTCGTTGCCCCTTTCCGATCGGCGTCACCAAGTCCACGATGCGCATGTTGATTTCTTCGGGTTCGGTTTCGAGGATGTAGCGATCGTCCGGATGGAGGACCGTTAGGTCCTCGAAGTTGGTTTTCTCGGTGACCGCATTGGGGTCTTCGTAGTTGATGGCCTCCACGCGAAGAAGCGCGAAGTATCGTTCGGACTCTTTAGGCGGTCGAATCTGTCCCGCGACGATATGCCCGTTCCGGAGACCGAACCGGCGAATCTGCGACGGGCTGATATAGATGTCGTCCGGGCAGGGCAAGTAATTGTATTCCGGGCTTCGAAGAAAGCCGAATCCGTCGGGGAGTATTTCGAGCACACCTTCCCCATACATCAGCCCGTCGCGGTTGATGCGGTCCTTGAGAATCTTGAAAACAAGATCCTGCTTCTTGAGGCCGGTGTATTCGCTCAACCCTTCGGTCTTGGCCACATCGTGCAACTCCTGCACGGTCATGCGTTGCAATTCCGTGATGTGGATTTCGCCGCGCTTGATCTCTTCGTATTTGGCGTGGGTTTCCGCGTCAATCGGGCCTTCGATTTCCTCGACGACGGGCGGTTCCGGCTTCTCTTGCACCGGCTCGGCTTCCGCCACGGTCGATGCGGCTCGGGTCGCTGATGTTTTGGACGACGACGTGGTCTTCTTGCGCGTGGTGCGCGTCTTAGTGGTGGTGGCTTTCGCCATCAAACAATCCTCCTGAAGGACAATAGGTTCTTTTGTTTACCTGTTAGTACGTTTCTTGCAATCCTGATGTAGCGAGCAATGCTCGTTCAAGAGCATTGGCTTGTTACGTCGTTTTGGCCGGCGGCAAGAATAGAGGAAAAAACGCGCCGAATCTCGCCGCTCAACGCGGCCGTATCGGCATGGTTCTCTACGATATGATCGGCCATTGTCCGCTTCCGATCAAGTGATATTAAAAGTTTCTCCCGTTGCTGCAACTGTGCCAAGTCCCATCCTCGTGAGGCAGTCACCCGTTTCGACCGAACCGTCCAGTCGACGTCTATAAAAATGACGGCATCGCAAATTTTGTCCAGCCCAACCTCATACAACTTAGGCGAATCAAGCACAATCGCACGAACGCTAGGGTCCCTTTGATGTACTTTGATTTGCTCCTCTCGTCCGCGGGCCAACCGAGGATACAAGAGCCGCTCCAAACGCTCAAGTTCGGCAGCTGCCTTGAATACGATCGTCGCGACCGCCTGACGGTCCACACAGCCGTCCCGGCCGATGACGCATTCACCCCACCACTGACGAACCACACTCATAACATGCGGATCGCTATACAGCTCACGCACTTGTTGATCCGAATCGATGACGGCTGCGCCCAGCGACTCGAGTATGCGAGCCACAGACGACTTTCCGGCACCAATCCCACCGGCCAATCCGATGATCGGCTTTTTGCCCGATGGTTCCACTGCCGACAAGTTTCTACCACCAAACGCTCGAAAAAAGACCGTTCAATAGGATGCCACCGGTCACTCGGCGTAATCGCGCAACCGAAAAACACGGACACCTCTTGGCACCACCCGTCGCCTGAGGCCGATCGAGCAAACAACTCTTCTAACCTGCCGAAACCGAGGAAAATACGGAGTCAACAAAACGGAGTGGCAAACTGCGACAGGCATATCAGCCCGCTATCTCAGCCGGGCTGCCCTACTATACACGGGTCCAACGCTACTGTCACGTGATTTTTCTCGAAAAATCCCAAAACATTTCCAAACAGCTCGAAAAACGGCTCGACCCGGCTCTAGAGCGGGCCACTCGCCCATTCCTGCTTGAAAGCCACCCGATTTCCGGCAGGATCGTGGGTCTCAATCCGGCGGCTTGTCCACATCATGTCGCTAAGCCGCTCGTAGTCGATTGCCCGCTCATCGAGGGCCGCCATCGTCTCCTCTAGCGACGTCACAAGTAACGTAACCCTACAGCCTACAGCTTCGATGCGCGGGCGCTCTGAGAGCGCGATACGCAATTCCAGCTGCGCGGAACGGAATCGTATCCCAGTCGGCTGCCGGGTCGAATCGGGCAAACGTTCCAGTCCTCCGACCTCGCCGTAGAACCATTGGAGTTCGTCCTCCTGCCCTTTCCCGGCTTCAATATGGACGTGGTCTACGGCATGTATACGACTATCCGACATTCGCCCGGATGCTACCATCAAACGCCGGCAGCGGTGCGGCTAGCCGGTCGTGTTCTTGGCCAATTCTTTTTCCGATACCACTTGTGCCCTAAACAGCCAGACGCTCGTGTCGGGTTTGCGCCATGCGTCGGCAGGCAACTCCGCCTTCATCGTACAGCAGTTCGAGAGGAATTGCTCGGCGTTCCAATTTCGCTCCGGCGCCACTTTCGGCAGAAAACAACCGAATTGCTCCCCACATCGGACAATGATTCCGTGATACCCGAGCACCAGCGACAATGGATCGGTGGTTTCCACCGGCTCGGTAAGAAGCGAAATTTCGATATTGAGCGACGGGAGTTCCTCAGCAC
>JADFIX010000122.1:0-1429 GCA_022566435.1 Planctomycetota bacterium | reverse complement strand
AAATCAACAAGTGACTTGCACGTTACATCCCGTATCGTCCCCTCGATATTGTCCGTCGCGGCGAATGAGCCCACACACCCGCGCAAGCGCTTGCCGCGGCAGAACGTCACAAAAACACCGCCGTAGCGCCCCTCGATAGCTACCGATTCCTCGCCCACCGTACGGGGCGCACCTAAGTCGGCCTCCGCCGTCCGGCGGGCAATACGAAGGAGCATCCGCAGTTGCTTAGGGTCGGTGATTTCTTGCACGGTAAACATCGTCTCGCTTCTCGTCCGAAGCGATTCGGGTAACCAGCTCTCGAAACCGCGCCGTGAGATGCCCACGCCGGGAACGGGCATCGACATTCTCAAGCGATAGCAGTCTATCACACTGTACAAAAACCTCCAGGACCTCCTGATCGAATTGCCCTTGAGGCGGCGCTTGGGGACGCGCTGCAGGACAGCAAGCCTAACGACTGCAAATTCCGCCGGCTCATGCCCGTCCCCGCCAAACCTGACCCGGCCGGTCCCCATGGCCCCAACGCCGGTGATCGAAGCGGCTATGGTCGGGCGCGATCCTTTCCGACCCTAGGAAGGATATCGAACAGGATTCGTTCTCTGAATCGCCCCTTCGCCGCTCGAGGGCAACGGATCGAGTACACTTCGGCATCGGTCGAACTGATTTATTCTGGAAATCGCCAATCGGGACTCATTGACAGGGCAAGCGCCATGCGGTGCACTCCCCGTGCCCTGTAGATCCTTCGGGAAACGGAATCCAGCCGTAGACAACTTCAGTCGACGCGAAAGCTGGATTGCCGCACCTAATCAATTAATGTGTAGAAACTTATGCCTCTTCCGATAATCGCCATCGTAGGTCGCCCGAACGTGGGCAAGAGTAGCCTCTTCAACATGCTGGCGGGCCGGCGCATGGCCATCGTCGAGCCTACCGCCGGCGTCACCAGGGACCGGATCACGACAATCTGTGACATCAACGAAGAGTACTTCGAATTGGTCGACACCGGCGGCCACGGGATCGTCGATCGCGACGACCTCAGCGATCACGTCGAACGCCAAATTGTGTACGCGATCCAAAAGGCGGATCTCGTGCTCTTTGTGGTCGATGCCCGCGAGGGCCTCATGCCGCTCGACCAAAAAACAGCCGAACTTCTTCGCCCGTTTCACGACAGGGTCAAACTCGTCGCCAACAAGGTCGATGAGCCACACATGTCGGGGCAGACCGGCGAGTTCATCAAACTGGGATTCGGCGAGCCGATCGCCGTCAGTGCCGCCAATGGATCCGGGCGTTGGGCCCTCACGGAGCTGATCCAGCTGTGCCTTGTCCACTTCGCCGGCGAGATACCCACGGACCCGATCATGAAGATCGCCGTCGTCGGTAAGCGAAACGCCGGAAAGAGTTCCTTCATCAACGCCCTCGCCGGTGAAGACCGCGT
>JADFIX010000121.1 GCA_022566435.1 Planctomycetota bacterium | reverse complement strand
CCCGTGCCGTTGTTGGGGGTGAAAGGATTGGAATCGACCGAGTAGTTTTCCGAAAGTTCAGGTCGAACCTCGCCCTGATCGATCATGCCGTCCAGGTTGTAGTCCCGGAACCCGATGGCAGTGGTGGGCCGGACGCACGATTCGCCGACGGGACAATCACCGAAGTCACGGCAAGCGACTTGAGTAGACGCGTTGCAAAAACCGGTAGGTCTGTAATTATGCGTAAATGCTGCCGGCGTGGCGAAGGGGTGATACTCGCCGTTCTCCAGTTCCCACATTCGCGTGCTCGTGAAACTCGTGCCGTCCCGGCGCCATGTCAGCCATTCCACGAGGCAAACATCGCCCGCATCGTAGCCATTCTCCCCGTGGATATTAATCGCACCGGGACCTGCCGCGACGCCCCAGCCATCGCCAGTAGGGCTCAGCTGTTCCGGATCGTGCGGCCCGAGATCCGCGCCAAAGATCGCGGTATACACGCCCAGGACCGTATCCGTTGTGGGCGATGTGACTTCTCCCAGGCGTTTGTCGCCCGCACTGTGGTACCTGGATGAGGCCAAGTCGTCATGCTCCACCCAGCCGTCGTAGTACCCGAATTCCTCCTCCGGGAGAACGGCATCTTCCCATTCGTTACCGCCCAAGTCGAACCGTAGCTGACGTTCGTCTTGCGTACCCCGTCCCGCACCGTTCCAGCCGCCTCGGTTGGATCGGAACCAGCGTCGATCCGTCGGGGAAAGGACGATCGCCGGATTCGGTGCGGCAGGGTCGAACGGCCGCATCCGCACGCCGTTATCCACTCCTGGGTTGTCGCCGCCCGGCCAAATCGGCGGCGTGCTGCCGTACCGCGCAGTCCACCATTTGTCGAACCACGTCGGCTCGTCAGCTTTTTCGACATAACTACTACGAACCCCCGGTTTCGGGATCTTCCAAGTGTGTGAGAGGACGCCCGCTTCCTGCATCATCTTCGTGCCTTCAGGGTCGCCGGCGTCGTCTAAATGGTCGAAAAAGAGGTCCGGTGGGTCGTAGTAGCCGTTGCCGACCCGAGCCAGCAGTGCCGGAACATCCCCGGGGTAGTTGTTCTTAATGTAGTCACGATCCAAGGGTACCCAGACCGATCCGGGCGAGAACCCCTCAGGGCTCCACCGCACGAGAAAGTCCTCAAACGGTTCCACAACGCTGAGGCCCTGGCTCTCGTCAACATCATCGAATTCGCAACAAAGGCGTTCGGTACCGCAGACGATGCCCTCCGGACGGAAGTCGCATCCGTCCGATTCCGGATAACGAGAGCAGAGGATGATGCCGCCGTCGGCCTCACACTGGGTCAGCGGATCGGTTTCCAAATCCGCCGCACAACAATCCGGAAGTTCGATATCGACACCCTCTCTAGGAATGTAGCAAAGTGTTTCGACCGCACAGAGTTCCGCGACCGTATTGCATGATTGGTTGGCGCAATCTTCGTCGCTTGTGCAGGGAATCGCGACGGACGGATCGCACATACTGACGACTTCTCCAAATGACTCAATCCTGAGGCAACGTTGAGTTGGGGCACCCGGGCAGTCTTCGTCCGTGACGCAAGGTAGGAAATTGGGCGGCGTGCAACCGCTGGCGGTAAGGGGATTGAGCCCATTGGGGTTATCGCAATCGTCATCATTGTCGAATTCGTTAAAGTTGACGCACGGCATGAACAAATCACCGCAGCCCGGCGTGTCACATCCACGCGGTCCGCTGCCGCGTGCGTCGCCGCAGGTTTCGCCACCCGTGCACGTGTCGGCGTTGCCGCTAACGCATATGCCGGACGGCAAGCAGTCGTTATGGCCATTGTCCGGATTGCAGAACTCACCGTTCTGCGGGCCGCCGACACACGTTGGCTCCGGGCAAGGCATGTTGGCTAGAACGCACCGGCTCCCACCGCTACAGGGGTTTGTGAGGCTGCAAATCGTTCCCGACCCGTCATCACAATGCTGCAGCGAGCCGCGTATGCATCCGACGCCGGGCAGGCAATCCGCCTCCGTTTCGCAGTATCCCTTCTTGTCCTCGCAGATCATGGCACTACAAATACCCCGACAGCCGTCGGGACCATGACACATCATGTCATTCTTTTCGTCGATGCCGTCCCACCGAAGATCGTCATCGACATCCACAAAACGCTCGCCGGGTGTCCAAACATTGATACCGACCGCATCCGAATCCACAAGACCCACGCCGCGTTCCGGTTCCGCTAGAACAACGGGTGGATCGCCGATCAGGTCGATGATGATCAACGCGCCGCACTTGTCGCGCGTCACAACGGGGTCGATGTCACGGGTCCCGAAGCAATCACAAAACACTTCACCCGCGCCGTACGAGAATAATGGCGGAAGACCCGCGGGTGCATTGGCGCACCCGCTGTCGCTTCCAAATAGATCGATGTAATCAGCCGGCGAATTGCGCGGTGTGGCGTTCGGACCCATGGGCTCAAACGCCCACGGTAGTGAAATCCACTCAGCCACGAAGCCAGACACCGTCACGTCACCGTAGCTGATTTCTTCCCAGTACTCGGCGAAAGAATCGATATCCAGGCTGTGATCGGGATCGAAATAGTCTTTGCGAATGATGTCGGAATCAGGCAGGCCACCCGGAGGAACCTGGGGAACACCACCTTGGTCGAACGCCTTCGGCGAGTGGGCCAGCATAACGACGAACTTACGTTCCTCCGCTCGGATTCCGTCCGTGAAGAGGCACAGGACGAACAGCGTCAGACAGCCGGTCGTCAAAACATTCGCGTTCCGCATTCGATTCTTGCGCGAGATCATGGAAGAGCCACTCCCGTTTGGTGCTTCTTTAGCCTGTAAGTCAGAGGATACTAATCCGATCATTCTGATAGCCGGTCTCCCCTACGCAAGTCAGCGTAAATCACCTCTCGCCGATATTCATCCCGCCTACGTCGTGGTGCGCCATGGGGGAGGTTATGGTACACGGGCCACTGAGGGCTTGCCGCCCGTTCGATTCGTCCCGCGCCCGTTCCCGCATCGGTTTTCAAGCCCCTTCGGCACGGCGCCGCCGAAGATCGAGACCACGTCCCAACGGCAATCGTATCGCTGCCGCTAGCTGTCTGTCAACCAATGGCTAAGGGCGCCCGATTGTATTCAGAAATCGCCGTAATTATCGGCGACAGAAGAACTTAACGGCACGCCAATGTCGTCCGCCGAACGATCTGAAGCCGTGTTCGTCACCCTCGTATCAGCACGATCGGAGGGCACCGGTTTGATCAGCCTAGGAACGCCGAGGGGCACCCCTTACGGGGCGCCGGTTGGGATCACCGAACCGTAGATCAGGTACGCCTCGCCGCCGTTTTGCACACCCACGCCGTTGTTCGGGTCGATTCGCGGATCAGCCAGCACGGCCCCGATAAGGATGTCCGCGCGACCGTCACCATCCACGTCCCCGGCCGAGGCCAGTCCGTTCGAACGACCCCGACCGCTTTTGGTTTGGATACCACCTTCGGAAACCGATCCGGCGTCGCCGCCACCGATCCGATCGCCCTCACGACGTCCGGCGATCATTAAGCCGCGAAGCTGGCTCTTGCCAAGCTGATTGATGTTGATACTGCTAAACTCGGACGGCAGACATTCTTCGTCAACCTCACAGTCGCTGCCGACCTCGCAAGCGATTTCCGTCCCGGAGCAGGTCATCAGAAGATCGAGGCGATTACTGCTGTAGATGACGTACACCAATCCGGCTTCCTTCAACTCGTCAAAGCGATCGAACTCGACGCAACCGTCGGTGAAATCGGGGATTCCGTGCTTACCGCTGACGTCATCCGGGCAACCGTCGAAGTTGGCATCAATACCGGACGCCGTGAGCGTGTCGTCGTCGTCCGTCGGATCCGGGTCAAATCGTGGCGTGGCGCCCGGCGCGGAAATGAGCAGGTCGTCGTGCCCGTCGCCGTCGACATCGCCCGCGTTGGCCACGTTGAATCCGAAGTGACCCGAAAGATCCAACGCGTTGCCCGTGATCCGTGCGGCACGCGGTCCACCCTCGGTGCGGATATCAGTGAGCAGAGTCTCCACCGTCGTACCATTTTCCGGCGTGCGGAGGTTCGCGTCGCCGAAAACGACGATGATCTCGCCGACTCCGCCGTTTGCATTCGGACTGCCGATGACCAAGTCGGAGATTCCGTCTTGATTGAAGTCGACGCCAGTGGCCAAACTCGATCCCATGCCGTCAGGGTCATCCGTAACGATCAGTACACCCGTAAGCCGCTCCGGGTCATTGGGTGACAGCGCTAATTTGTCCAGTACGAAGTCGCCTTCCAAACCCGAACCGCGACGGAACGCCACGTAGACACGACCCTGTCCCTCGTTCGCGTTGGGCGCGCCGATGGCAAAATCATCCAGGCCGTCGTTGTTGAAGTCGTCGATTCCCACGATATTCGTAATTTCGTCACCGGTGAAACCGGCGATTCGCGTCGCTTCGATGTTATCGATGAGCGGTGCATAGCCGTCTCCACCACAGTGGCTACCCTCTCCCACAATGTACTGGTGCGGTCGGGGAGGGACCCGCCCGAAAGAATCTTCGGTCCACAGACTACGTAGCGAGAATACGTAGGCCACACCGGACTGGGAGTTGACCGACGAGCCCAGCCCATCGATTTCCCCGCCGCAAACGGTTGGGTCGGGGCAGATTGCGTTGGTTTCAACTTCAATTCCCCTGGCGGTACGCCCTGGCGAGGAGACGATAATGTCCCCTGCCCCGGTTCCCGTCGCGTTACTCAAGGTGATCGACGTGCCGAATCCGTCGTCGATGCCCACGCCGATGATACGTCCGCCGAGCGGCTCCCGCGGAAGTACGGGATCGGGGACATTGTCATCGTCAAGACCAGTAATGAACTGTGGATAGAGCCCAGACAAGCGGGTGTCCAACAGGTTACCGAATTCGTCAAATTGACCGTCCGGATCGATCGCTTCGGCATGAAGACCCGGTGAGAACGGCTCGCAAGCCGCGACGGAACCAGCGCAATACTCGTGAGAAATTACGAAATCGAGGCAATCAGAATTTACGAACGGCTCGGTCACATCCGGGCAAAAGTCCACGCCGCCGTAGAATTCGCGGCTATACACATAGGTGGAAAAAAAGTCGCGTGCCAGAGCGGCCACGAAACCAAAGTCAATATACGCTGTCGCATCACTCTTGCCGCCGGTCGACGGATCGTCGCAACTTCCCTCGCACCCAGGCTCATTGTCATCGTTCGGGTCGTCTATCCACTCGCCGTGGACGTCTAGCGCAAAACCGCCGACGTCATCCGGGAGATCCGGATCCTGGTCCCGCTGTACGCAGAATTCGCTATCAATCCGCCTATCGGCCCTGAAATCCTGCCCGACGAGGTCGAGTTTGATCACAGGCTCGCCGATCTGCGGATCGCTCAGTATCGAGTTTCGGCTGCTGACAATGATCAGACCACCGCGCAGGAACTGCTTCTCCCGTTCGAGAGTGGCAAGTGACCGAGGGTTGACACGGCCGTCCTGTTCAGGCGATACGTTGTGCCCGCGTGAGTCGGTCTTGGGGAATCCGAAGACCAATTCCTCGCGACCGTCGCCGTCCACGTCCGGCAATCGCGAGACCGAACTCATCCCATCAGTACTGCTCGACCCCTGGGGCGTACGAACACCGGTGAAGGTGACGCCGCGAAGACGGGTCGTTCCGACGGAGTTGAGATTGAAAACCCCGGTGAGTCTCGACGCACCGAGGCCACCGTAGATCAGGTACGCTTCGCCCGCGCCGACGCCGTCTTCGCTTTCTAAGAACGGTTTGCCGTAGCGCGCCGCGATCAAGAATTCTCCGACGCCGTCGCCGTCCAGGTCGTTCACCGCGGAAAACGACGTACCGGCGTTATCCTCGAAGTTGACACCCTCGAAGATCGCACCTTCGAAAGCCGGTTGGGCCTTCGCCAACTCGCCGACCCAGATAATCGGCGGCACGGTCGACACCCGTATGGGGCGAGGCGACGTCTTCAAGCACTGCCCGTTGGGGCAGTCGACTGAGGCGACTGCCGGGTCGCTCAGCGTGAGTCGAACGGTGATCTCATAGACGCCCGATTGCGATCGGAGGAACGGCGCGGACGTCACGGTTGTCGGCTGTTTCGACGTAATCGGAATCTCGCTACCGAACGGCTCCCCGTCGGCATCCAGCGTACGGGCAAAGACGTCAATGAGACCGAAGCCCTCCGGTACATTTGTCGTCCACCGAATTTCGATCGTATCCGTCGGCCCGATCGGAAGCGCCGTGTCGGGTGCCAATACGCTCAGCGTCGGGGATCGTGCGATGGTTAAACGCCCCGGGGCGGTGACCTCGACGAGTCTCGCGGCCTGCCGCACCTGCCCAATCACGCAGTACGTGCCCTCAGGCAAATCGGTGGGAAGCGAGATTGTCGTGGCGGTCACGGGAAGCGGATCGTTGTTTAATCGTGTCTTGCCGTTGGATGGGTTGCAATCGTCATCCACGTAGATGTCGATCTCAACGATTCCACCGGCCGGGTCCGCGCTGGCCTCGAACCGAATGGTATAGTCCTGAGTGCCGAACAGGTCTACATCGGTAAGACCCGGCGCTGTGAACGCGAAAGTTGGGTCGGTAATATCGACGAGTTCGACGATTTCGATGACCTTGTCGATGGTCGTCACGATGAGATCGCTTTTCCCATCTGCCACGGTGGCAGCGATGGATAGCCCGCTATCGGTGGCCGAAAGTCCTAGCTCATACCGGCCCACGGGTCGCCCGAGGGTGCTGAGAGTGAACCGGCCGATGTTTCCGAACCCGGTGTCAAGCGCCTCGCCCAGCCTGTCTTCCGGGTTATCGCGGCTATCTGTGGGTGCCAATAGAAAGAGCCGCCACGCCACGTCGTCCTGCGGGTCGCCGGCGTCGAACGTCACGGGTACCGGGTCACCGGCCATGACCACCGTCGTAGCGTCGGCCGGCTGAACGAAACGGGGACTGGGGCCGCCCTCGACGACAACCACACCCGCGCTCACGATTTCTACGGTCTCATCGCCCAGCCTTACGAGCAGACCGAGCTTGTGGTACCCCGATCCGGCGTTGCTGGGGTCGAAGTTAAATGCGCTTTCACCTGCCACAAGATCGGTCCGGAAAATGACGCGGGAGTCTTCGGACGAGATCGCCGTCGCAGGATCCGGCACCGTGACGAAAAAAGCGCTGATCACGGACTGCGGAGGCACGCCCGTAATCGAGTAGTGAATCGCGATCGGCGCCTCCAACTCGGACGCAATCAGGTTGTTCCGCAACGTCACGATTTCCCCGGAAACCGATGCCAGCAAATCCGTACCGTTCGTGTTTGTGCCATCGCCGTTATCGATGGGCTCCGTCATCGGACAACCGACGACCGATAGTAGCAGTATCGCCGAAAGCGCGATGGCCATCCGTCCGGGCGTTGCGATCGATCGGCTAAGGGTCAGAAAAAACTGCATGGCCTGTTCACTCCGAAAATTTCAGAAGGTCTGATTTTCTGTGCACCCCTTCGTGCAGCAATCATGCGTCGGCCGACCGAGGAGCTCCACGCCGAACGACGACTCGGTCCGGCGAGCCAGTGTCAAGCCATCTCATTGGCCTGAAGAGCAAGAAGCCATCTTCACGGCTCGATCCGCGACCGTCGCGTCGCTCTCGTTGGCAAGCGCGTCGACACAGGCGCGGATCACCGAAAAAGCGGTAGGCGTACCTTCGCGCCATGACCGTTGGTATGGCCGAAAAGTTATACGGGTTGCCCAAGAGACCTGTCAACAAATAGACCCCACTCGACCCCACCGACGCCCGTCCAGGGCCCTCCACGCGGATTCGGGGTGGGGCGTGAAGAACATTCTGGCATTTGTATCAAACCACTCTACAATCGCGTCCGACGGACCAGGATCGGCGATTTCACTGGACAAAGCGAGATGCAAGGCAAGCCCACCCCAACCCATCGCCGGTTCGACCGCCCACCGACCGAGGTCGCCGGGGCACGGGTTCTCGTGGTAGGGCTCGGGCGGTTCGGCGGGGGCGTCGGTGTCTCCCGCTGGCTCGTCGAGCAGGGTGCGCAGGTGACCGTGACCGATCAGGCGGACCAGGGAGCGCTGCGCGAGTCGGTCCAGCGGCTGGCCGACTGCGACCTTTCTTGGCGGCTTGGCGGGCACAATACTGCAGACCTGGACGACGTCGACTTTGTCGTCGTCAATCCGGGCGTCGACAAACGGAATTCGTCATTTTTTCAAGAGATTCTTGAACGCCGCCTTTCGTGGACCACCGAAATCAACCTTTTTTGCGAACGATGCGCCGGTATGGTCGTCGGCGTCACAGGTTCGTTTGGAAAGAGCACGACCTGCGCTATGCTGGCCGCCGTGTTG
>JADFIX010000120.1 GCA_022566435.1 Planctomycetota bacterium | reverse complement strand
AGCCATCCGAGCGGCCTCTCCCATCCGACGACGGTTGCGCGGCCGCTTGTTGTGATCGAGAATCAGTTCCTGGTAAAGATCGTTAATGTCGTTCATCCGCTGAACACCTTGATCACGTTACGCAGTGCTACGACCATGGCGTCAATCTCGGCGGGCGTATTGTAAAACGCAAGCGAAGCGCGCACCGTCGCCGGCACGGCAAAACGGTCCATCACCGGCTGAGCGCAGTGATGACCCGTTCGCACGGCGATGCCCTCCGAATCGAGAATCGTGCCAACGTCGTGCGCATGGACACCGTTCACGACGAACGAGAGCACGGCGGCCTTCTCCGCGGCCGTTCCAATCAGGCGAACCTCGGAAACCTTCGATAACATCTCGGTGGCGTGGGATAGTAACTCGTGCTCATAGGCCGCGATCCGATCGAAACCGATTTCGACGAGGTAGTTCGCCGCCACGGCGAATCCAATCACGCCGGCGATATTGGGTGTTCCCGCTTCGAACTTGTGCGGTACGTCGTTGTAGGTCGTCTTCTCAAAGGTCACCGACTTGATCATCTCCCCGCCGCCCTGGTACGGGGGCATCGCTTCGAGAAGGTCGAACTTTCCGTAGACCGCCCCGACGCCCGTGGGGCCGAACATCTTATGGCTGGAGAACGTATAGAACTCGCAATCGAGCTCGCGGACATCCACCTTCATGTGGGGTGTCGCCTGGGCGCCGTCTACGACCACGCCGATACCGCGATCATGGGCCGCCGCCACGACTTGCCGCAGCGGAACGATCGTCCCCAGGGCATTGGACACATGGGTGATCGACACCAGCTTGGTGCGCGGTCCCAGTAGTTTCTCGTATTCGTCGAGCATCAGCTCGCCGTCGTCGTTGATGGGCGCTACGCGAAGCACCGCGCCCGTCTGTTCGCACAGTATTTGCCACGGCACAATGTTGGAGTGATGCTCCATCGTCGTAATGACGATCTCGTCACCCTGGTGCAACAGTGATCGGCCGTATGTTTGGGCGATGAGGTTGATTCCTTCTGTGGCGCCGCGCACGAAGATGATCTCTTCCGCCCGCTCCGCGCCGATGAATCGTTGCACCTGAACACGCGCCCCCTCATAAGCTTCTGTGGCCCGCACACCGAGGGTGTGTACGGCACGATGAATGTTCGCGTGATCCTCCCGGTAATAACGGGTTAGCGTATCGATGACGACCTGCGGTTTTTGCGAACTGGCGGCGTTGTCCAGATACACCAGTGGTTTCCCGTTGATGGTTTGCCCCAGAATGGGGAACTCACGCCGAATCTGTTCGACGTCAAGAGAAGTCGTCGGGTGATCGGCGTTCGTGAGTTTGGTTGTGTCCGTGGCCGAGATCATAATTTTTCCGCCAGTTACCGTCACGGCGACAGTTTGATGCGCACGTGTTGCTCAAGCTGGGCCCGGAGCGAAGCCACGCGTATCTTGTTCAAATTCTCACCGGCAAATGCGAAGGTAAGCAGGCTTCGGGCGTCTTCGCGTTTGATGCCACGAGAACGGAGGTAAAACACAGCCTCATCGTCGAGTTGGCCGATCGTGGCGCCGTGCGTACATTTCACATCGTCGGCGAAGATTTCGAGTTGCGGTTTACTCTGGACCTGGGCGTGGTCGGACAGGAGCAGGCTCATGTTGGTCTGCTTGGCATCGGTCTTTTGGGCGTTTTCATGGACGTTGATCCGTCCGCTGAATACCCCTCTCGATTTTCCGTCCAGAATGCCCTTGAAGTATTCCCAACTTCGGCAATGCGGCTTCGCATGATCGATCACCAGATGGTTGTCGACGTGCTGAGTGCCTTCAATCATATAGAGCCCATTGAGCGTGCATTCACAGTCCTCCTCGGCCAGGTTGGCATGGATGTCGTTGCGCACCAGCGCGCCGCCGAAAATGATACTGTGCGATGTCAGCGTACTGCTTCTGCGTAGATGTAGATGCAACGCGCCCACGTGAAAGGCCTCGGTCGACTCGCATCCGACTCGGTAATGATCGATCACCGTGTTTTCGCCGGCAACGATCTCGGTGACGGCATTCGTGAATTGCACGCCGCCGTCGAGGGCGGCATAGGTTTCCACGATCGTCGCCTGGCTGCTCGTCTCGGTCACGATGAGATTGCGCGGATGGGCGACCCACGGCGCGGCATCGGCGACAGAGAGGAATAGAAGGTGAATGGGTGCATCGACAACCGTTCCCTTCGGCACGTACACGAACGCCCCGTCTTCCAACATGGCCGTATTCAGCGCCGAAAAAGCATGATTCTCGATGGTCGCGTATTGCCCCAGGTGCGCTTCGACGATGAGCCGGTGCTCGCGCGCCGCATCGCAGAGTCCGCCGAGGATCACACCGCCGGGAAGAGACCCCGCAGCGGATAGCGCCGGTACGAACCGACCGTTGACGAACACGATCCGATGCGCGCCCGGCTCACGCAGGGTAAACGGCGCCACCTGATCCGCGTCCACACCCTCACCGGATGGGGCCGGAGCAAACGCGGTGTTGGCGATCGGCGCGGTGTTGGTGAACCGCCATTCTTCGTCGCGAACCGACGGGAAGCCGAGTTCGCAGAAGCGGGCAAAGGCCGCCTCGCGTAGCGGGTGCAGCCAACGAAACGCGTCGCCCGCGTCACTTTTTTCCACCCGCGCGAGGTGCGAGCGGTATGTATCACTGATGTCTTTCAAGCCAACCATTCTTGTGGCATCCTTCTTGCTACACTTTTTCAGTCTCGACGGCCGCTCTCTGGCCGGCTATTTTCGTGTACCCGTCGGTCTCCAATTCGAGGGCCAGCTCCTTGCCGCCGGACTTTGCGATGCGACCGTCGACGAGCACGTGAACCGCATCGGGAACGATATAGTTCAGCAACCGCTGGTAGTGGGTGATCAGGATGATCGCGCGGTCGGGGGCGCGAAGCTTGTTCACTCCCTCGGCGACGATTTTCAGGGCATCGATGTCCAGCCCGGAATCGGTCTCGTCGAGAATCGCGAGCTTGGGCTCCAGTACGGCCATCTGAAAAATCTCATTCCGCTTTTTCTCTCCACCCGAGAATCCGTCGTTTACCGCCCGCTGCAACAGCGAATTGTCAATGGCGACCACGCGGGCCTTTTCCTTCACGAACTCGATAAAATCGAATGCGTCGAGTTCGTCCTCGCCGCGATATTTGCGGATCGCGTTCAGCGCGGCACGTAGGAAATAGTTCGTGGTCACGCCGGGTATTTCCACCGGGTATTGAAATGCCATAAAGACGCCCTCACAGGCGCGCTCGTCAGGGGAAAGATCGAGCAGGTCTTTGCCGTTGAATAGGACTTCGCCGTCGGTGACCTCGTACGTCTCTCGTCCTGCCAGCACTTGTGCGAGCGTACTCTTACCCGAGCCGTTAGGGCCCATGAGGGAGTGCACTTCTCCGGCGCCGACCTTCAGATCGACGCCTTTCAGGATTTCGTTGCCATCTACCGCCACATGCAAGTTGCGTATCTCAAGCATTCAATCGTCCTCGCCTTTCCTTTCGATGTAGTCAGGTCGCCATGGGCCGAGCCTGTTTTGATCGTGTGCCACGCCCCGGGGCTATTTCGACAAGTCGTACCGGGAGTCCGTATGCTAACCCACACTGCCTTCCAGACTGACCTCGAGAAGCTTCTGCGCCTCGACCGCGAACTCCATCGGTAGCTCGCGGAACACCTCTTTGCAGAAACCGTTTACGATCATGTTGATCGCATCCTCCATGCCGATCCCCCGCTGATTACAGTAGAAGAGTTGATCTTCGCCGATCTTGGAAGTCGTAGCCTCATGCTCCATCTTGGCCGTGGCGTTCTTGACCTCGATGTAGGGAAATGTGTGAGCCCCGCACTGGTCGCCGATGAGCATGGAGTCGCATTGGGTATAATTGCGGGCGTTGTCAGCGCCTTTATTGATCTTTACCCCACCGCGGTACGTGTTCTGACCGTGTCCGGCAGAGATCCCCTTCGAGATGATTGTGCTCTTCGTGTTCTTGCCGATGTGAATCATCTTGGTTCCGGTATCGGCCTGTTGATAATTGTTGGTCAGCGCGACCGAGTAGAATTCACCGACTGAATCATCACCCTGCAAGATGCAACTTGGATATTTCCAAGTAATGGCCGAACCGGTTTCCACTTGCGTCCACGAAATGTGCGACCTTCGGCCGAGGCACTTGCCGCGCTTGGTGACGAAGTTGTAGATGCCTCCTTTACCGTCCTTATCCCCCGGATACCAATTCTGAATGGTGGAGTACTTGATGCTGGCGTCGTCCAACGCGATGAGTTCGACCACCGCCGCGTGGAGTTGGTTTTCGTCTCGCATCGGCGCCGTGCACCCTTCCAGGTAGCTCACCTGGCTCGCCTCGTCGGCGATGATCAGCGTCCGCTCAAACTGCCCCGTCGACATGGCGTTGATCCGAAAGTAAGTCGACAATTCCATCGGACAGCGCACACCCTTGGGGATGTACACGAACGATCCGTCGGTGAAGACAGCGGAATTCAGGGTCGCATAGAAGTTGTCCGAATAGGGGACCACCGACCCGAGGTACTTCTTTACCAGCTCCGAGTGATCCCGCGCCGCCTCGGAGAAGGAACAGAAGATGATGCCGAGCTCTCCGAGCTTTTCCTTGAATGTGGTCGCCACGGAGATGCTGTCAAACACCGCATCGACGGCCACGCCGGCAAGCACAGCCCGCTCTTCGAGTGGAATCCCCAGCTTCTCGTAAGTCTCGAGAAGTTTGGGATCGACCTCGTCGAGGCTCTTGGGCCTATCCTTGTCGAGCTTCGGTGCCGAGTAATAGATGATCTTCTGGAAGTCGATCGGTGGATACTTGATGTTCGCCCAGGTCGGCTCGGTCATCGTCTGCCAGTGACGGTAAGCCTTGAGGCGCCAGTCCAGCAGCCACTGGGGTTCCTGCTTCTTACCCGAGATGACCCGGATCACGTCTTCGCTAAGGCCGGGCGGAAGAGTGTCCGTCTCGATATCGGTGACGAACCCATACTTGTATTCTTCCTTCTCCCACTGATCGATAGGGCTTGTTGCCGATGTCATGTTGCTCATTTACTCCTCTACCGCAGCGGATCGCCGCAGCCGCGCACTGACCAGCGCATCGTTCACCTTCATCCCGCGGAGACTAAACCGAGAAGCTGCTTCCGCACCCACAGCTACTGGTGGCGTTGGGGTTCTCGAACACGAATCCGCGACCCATGACTTCGTCCTTGAAGTCTACCTTTGTGCCGTCCAAATACAGGTTACTCTTGGGATCGCAAATCACTTCGATGCCATGCTGAACGCTCACCTCGTCGTCATCCGTCTTGGTTTCTGTCAAGTCGAGCGAGTAACTAAAGCCGCTACATCCGCCGCCCTTCACGCCAACGCGCAAGTAAAGCTGCTTCGGCTCGTCACCGTTCTTCACGGCCGCCTCGTTTTGCTGCGCGATAATGTTCTTGACCTCCTTCGCACACAGTTCAGTTACATTGATCATCTTGAATCTCCGTTTCGCAACAATTCAGAAGCCGGTCGCTCAGGCCGAGCGGCACCGGCACATCGTCAAAGGCAATCTGAGCGAGGCTGAATCCCGACATGAAATGTCGCAATCCGGCATGCACCTTTCGCACCGAATCCTTGATCCGGCAATCGGGCTCCAACTCGCATCCAGGGTCGTTGTCACCGTCCGTTGAGCAGCATACGGCGAGCCGAAAACGGCCCTCCATCGCGTCGATCATCTCTGCCAGGCTAATCTGCTCGGGAGCCCGCGCGAGGCTGTATCCGCCCGTTGAACCCATGGCTGACGTGACCAGCCCTTCATGCAAGAGCTGGTTGAGTATATTGTGCAGCATCGGAAGAGGCACGTGCGCTACGTCTGCGACCTCGCGTGCACTGGCACGACCGGGAAATCGGCGCGCCAACTCCGCCATTGCCACGAGGGCGTAATCAGCTTTTCTGGTCAGCGTCAACACTCGGCGACTTCTCCACAACTCACACCATCGGTATAATATACTGACTCGGTGCTATATCAAGGGCTTATTAGGACCAAATTGGTGATATATTTCGCCCAGCGAGGCGCATGGCTGCCAAGAGTGAAGAACAGCCTATCGGAATACAGTGGGACTGGTTTTCTGGTACAGTAAATGCCATGGACGAAATCGGGCGCGCACGGCGACTAGGTCATGGGGTCTTCTCGCGAGCGATTCACCGTCGACGGGGCGTCAATTCATCAGCAAGCAGGAGTCGCACGTCGGATAAGTGGTTGGCCAATTCGCGAATGCCCTCGTAGACTCGCTAGGCAAATCGCAACGCTCGTGATCGGGAACTAATGGAATCGACAGACAATCCGGAAAACGAACTCGTACGACTTCTACCCTTCGTTTCACCGCGATATTGCAGCACGCCTTTTCCAGCCTATCGCTTTATTTCCGGTCGGAACCCGCACCCTACAGCCGATCCCGAAGGGCACAGCTACCACGCACCAGGCTCCCCAACCGAGTCGATTTCCTTAGTAATTCCTGCGGAATGGGCGAAGAGCAGCGACTATTTGTACGGCTGCGACCTGTACAATCACGCCTACTGGTGGGAGGCGCACGAGGCCTGGGAGGGCCAATGGCAGCTAACGGACAAGACCGGAATCCAGGGCCGATTCTTGCAAGGCCTGATCCAGGTATCCGCCTGCCATTTGAAGCGGTTCGTTCGCCACGCGAAGGGTGTTGAGCGGCTTCGTCGTAGGAGCCTCGAGTACTTGCGCGCGGTGGTTGACGAAACGACCGACGTGATATTCATGGGCCTTGACTTGGCGGCGTTCGTTGCGAGATTCGAAGCGTATTATGATACGCGCGACGCCCGGGCGAACATCACGCTGGATCATGACTCGCGTGCCTACCCCTATCTTCGGCTGGAAGGCCCTGACCTGTCCGCATCTACCTCTCGAAGCCGGTAAATCTTAGTTAGGCGAGAGTGACCTGCGAAGACATTGGGCCGTTCAGGGCTCTGGTCGCGCCGAATGGAGCAATCGTCATGCGCCCCTGAACTGAACGCCGCCTCCACGATGGGGACAGCGCGGAGTGTTTACGCATTCCTCCGGCAGCACGAGACGCTCCACGGGAGCGCCATTGATAAGGTGCATCTGAACGATTTCTTCAATATCTTCCGCTTTGACGAAGCCGTACCAAATCGCCTCGGGATAGACGACGATCGTCGGCCCATGCTCACATTGATTGAGGCACCCCGACTTGTTAATCCGAACTCTTGCCCCCAGCCCTTCGAGCTTGCAACGCGACTTAAGAGCTTCGCGGATGGAGACAGAGTCTTTGGCGCTACAGCATCCGCGTGGATGCCCCGGGGCTCGTTCGTTGATGCAGACGAAGACGTGACGTTCAAACCGTGGCATCGGATGCCCACCTAGACTGTTGAATTATGCGACTCTCGCGACCGCACCGTACACGATGAGCCCGTTGGTCATCGGTGCCCGCTTTTGAATAAGTCCCTTTTCGACGAGCGTTTCTAGGTCGCCCTGGACGGATCCCTGTGGAAGGCGGACCTGCCGCGCGAGCGAGCGAACCGAGCGCCACCGGTAGATCGTGTTTGCCGCTGCCTCGAACACGCTGACCTGAGAAGCCGTTAATCCCTCCGGCGCGGCAATCGGGTTTGCGATCAGTTTAGGTGTCGGCGCTTCCACCGCGGTTGCGGAATCGGCTTCGGGTTCCGCGTCGGCCGATTCACCGTCGGCACCGGATGGTTCTTTCACCTGAAGTCCGCGTTCCCGTTCCCGCACTTGGATTTGGGACAAGCTGAGGGCACCCGGCAGCGCGCTCTTTTGCGTCTTGATCATCGTTCCACCGCCGAACAGATCAGCGTTCTTGTCCTCCCATTCGCTGAAGGCATCGGGAAGTTCGTCCGCCGGCCAAATGGCCAGGATCGGACATTCGGGTACGCACAGGGCGCAGTCAATGCAGGTGTCGGGATCGATGACCAGCATGGCCGGGGATTCGATCTCGTAGAAGCAATCCACGGGACATACCGCGCAACAATCGGTGTAGCGGCAGTCAACGCAGCGTTCCGTTACAACGTGGGCCATCTTCGGATTCCTCCACCATTTTTCAAGATTGCCGGCCTGGAGCGCTTTTGCTCACGCCATCCTATGACGGGAGTACAACGCGTTCAAGGAACGTATAGAACGTCGCAGCTGTCCGGGCTTTTCACCGCTACCTGATCTCATCATACGCGGAGATCGACGCCGCTGTACCTCACGATGTCTTGGCATCAATCCGTAACGAGGATTGGATCAGTGAATTGAAGCGCGCTGGGGCTATACCCCGTCGCGGAACTCGGGTATTACTCCATTTGCGGTCTGTCTGTCTGACGAATGTGCTCAGGCA
>JADFIX010000119.1 GCA_022566435.1 Planctomycetota bacterium | reverse complement strand
TAGCAACAGGCCGGCCGTCCCAATACTGAACCCGGAAATCAGGTTGGCGCGATCAAGGCTGTAAGTCGGGCTGTCGCGGAAGAGAGCGATGAATCGATGGACCCGGTTCATGTCACCTTCCCAGCGGTGGATCGCATGAAAATCTCTTCGAGATTCAGCTCGTCTTCGGCGAACTGCAGGATGCGGATGTCGTGCTTCTCATTCATCGGGAAGAATATTACCATCCGGACGATGAGTCCGTGAAAGGCCGAGCCGATCTGATCATCGCCAAACAACGAAACGGGCCGACGGGAAATGTGGAACTCCAGTTCAACAGGATGCTTACGCGATTCAACAACTTGGATATGGTGCCGGCGGCCTATGAAACGGGCGGTGACGAGGTGCCGTTCTGAACAACTCACAGATTCGATTTCGCAAGATCGTGCACTCCGATGATTCGGTTGGGGCGGATGGATCTTGGGTCGCGTTCAATGTTACCCGGCTTCTCCAATCGGCGCAACTCCGCAGGTCGAGAACAGGTACGTAATTCTGTGTTGTACTTGCCTTTGCCGTGGAACGGAGCCTTGGTATCATGCCGTTGTATGTGGCGTGGAAATCGAGCGCGGTCGTGATTTGTAGCAAGGAATTCAAACAAGCCCGCATGAAGCGCAACCTAAGATTTAGACCGGCGGTTTGCGCCTTGTTGGCTGGGTTCGCGGCGTTGGCGGCTTCGCCCGGGCTTGCGCAAGTTTCGCAGCCACCGACCGGCTCGATCAAGTCTCTCAGGTTCTCGGGTCTCACGCGCACAAGCCCCGCCTTCGCACGTGACATCGTCCGCGTGCCGACGGGCGTGCCGGTCGACGCGGCGGTCTTGGACGAGGCCGTCAATCGTCTTCTACGAACCGGGCGTTTTTTATCTGCGCGGTATGAACTGATCGAGGCGCCGGACGGCGTCATCGTCACCTTTACGGTCACCGAGCACGGCGAGGTGACGGCGGTGGTGTTGGAGGGCAATACGGCGATCAAGGAACGCCGGCTTCTCGAGGTGATCGGAATCAAGCCCGGCGACCGTGTGGACCAATTGGCCGCCCGGTTGGGAATCGCGGCGATCGTCGCGAAGTATCGCGCGGAGGGCTATCGCGAGGTGTCGGTGACATACGACCGCGAGCGCCTGACACGTACGGGTGAGCTGGCATACGCTGTGCAGGAAGGACCGCGAGTTCGCATTCGTAAAGTTCTTTTTGAAGGCAACACTTTTCTCAGCGACAGCTATCTTCGCCGGCAGGTCGATACCAAGCCGGCGTTTTGGTTCTTTCGCAAAGGTGCTTTCGACGAGGAAAATGTGGAGGCGGATCTCGCGCAACTCCAGCGGTACTACAGTAACAGGGGGTTTCTTGATTCCCGGGTTAGCTATCGCGTCGACGCCGGTAAAACAGCGTCTGACCTGATCGTCGTCTTTCTGGTGAACGAAGGAACCCGTTACACGATCGAGAACATCGAGTATCGCGGCGTGACGACGTTTCAGATCGACGAGTTGAAGTCGATGATGGAGTCGCGTGTCGGTGCCCCGGTGAAGCAACCGCAGGTGGACCGCGATGTGCGTGCGATTCAAGATATGTACTTATCGCAGGGCTTTATCGATGTGAGGGTCCGCCCGATTCGCGTGTTTTCGGATACCCCGGGGTTTGTTCGTCTTTCGATCGAAGTGACGGAGGGGGCGCAATTTCGCGTCGGACAGGTCGTGGTTCGGGGCAACGCCAGGACACGCGACAAGGTTGCGCGGCGCGAACTGAACCTCTACCCGCCGGACGATCTCCTCGATCTTGTCGAAGCCCGCGAAGCGGAGCAACGGCTGAAGAGTATCGGAGCGTTTAGCGCGGCGCGGGTGCTCCCGGTGGGGAACCAGCCGGGCGTGCGGGACGTGATTATCGACGTCGAGGAATCTCCCAAGTCCGGCGACTTTCTATTCGGCTTGGGGGTGACCAGCAACAGCGGCGTTTTGGGGAATGTCGTATTGGATTTGAAGAACTTCGACATTTCCGACTGGCCGCGAAGCTGGAAAGAGCTATTCAAATTCCGATCCTTCTTCGGCGGGGGACAGCGGCTGCGCCTTGAACTGCAACCCGGCACGGACCTCAGTCGGTTTCGTATTGATTTCACGGAGCCCTTTCTTGGGGACAAGCCCACACGATTCGATCTCGGCGCCTACTTCTTCACTCGCGGTCGCGACGGGTACAACGAACAGCGCGTGGGTGCCACGGTCAGCTTCGGTCGGCGGTTCAGGCGGGGTCGATTGCACGGCTGGTCCGGCGAGCTTTCGTTTCGTTTGGAGCGTGTGCGCGTCGAAGACACCGATATTTTCGCCGCCAGCGACATTCATGACGACGAGGGTAGCCACCTGCTTACCAGTGCCAAAGTGACGCTGGTGCGGGACCGAACGGATAATCGCTTCCTGCCTTCGTCCGGCGAACGGTTGCGAATTTCCTACGAGCAGTTCGGCATCTTCGGCGGCGACCACGGGTTCGGAAAACTTTTGGCCAAGTATCAGCGGTACAAGACGATCAGGACGGACCTGCTCGATCGAAAAAGCGTCCTTCAACTTCGAGCCGAAGGAGGCGTGATCCTCGGAAATGCGCCAATTTTCGAGCGGTTCTACGCCGGTGGCACGGGGTCGATTCGCGGGTTCGAGTTCCGGGGTGTCGGCCAGCATGAAGGGATCGACGACAATAACGTCGGCGGTGACTTCCTGTTGCTGCTCGGTGCGGAATACAGCTATCCATTGTTCGGTGAAAACTTGCGGGGGCATGTTTTCCTCGACACGGGTACGGCCGGTGCCGGCACCTACCGCGCGTCGATTGGTACGGGAATTCGCTTGACGATCAACATTTTCGGTCCCGTTCCGCTTGAATTCAACATTGCCGTTCCCATGTCCGCCGGGTCCGACGACGGCACGCAGGTTTTCAGCTTCCTGATCGGCAGAATTTTCTGAATCGATGCATTTTTGTATGAGGACTCGGAGTCCGGGGGCAACGCCTGGGCGGGTTGCGTCGTTACTACAATCGCCCGACGGCGTAGCCTGCACGGAAGGGAATTTGCCGACAGTCCCGGGGAAGGCCGAGCGCGCGATGAGCGGTCCGCGCCTCACGCAAACCGGGCTAGCCCCCCATTCTGGGCGTTCGAAGCCCCGCCTTCGGGCGCGGTCGAGTTTTTGGCGAGTACGGGATCAATCAGGGGCAATCCGCCGGTGCGCTGAACGGATACGGTTCCCCAATGAACGCCAGGATCAGCCATAGCACGTCGTTGAAGTTGACGATGCGATTGGGCGTTTCCGGTCCGATGTCCGCCCAGATCAGCGGTGCGGTGCTCGCGCCGCCCTGAAAGGTCTTGATGGCGGCCTGCACGTCGACGAAATTCAGAACGCCGTTGGGCGGCGTCCAGGCCATGCCGTTGAAATCGCCGACGATGTCGCCCCAGAATTTGGTTGCCGGCGGTGCCGTTGTTTCCACCACGACGGGGGGATCGAAGTTGACGCCGTCGCCGGTCGCGCGAATCTCATACGTCGCTGCCGGAACGATTTCGCAGTCGCCGGCCCGCACGATCGTCGGCCAACTGGGTAAGAACACCGGGTCGGGCACCACTAACGCCGTGCCCTCGCTGTCCGGGGCACCGACCCAACCGAGATCGCCCACGGATTCGGGAAAATGCGCGCTGTCCGTCATCCGCACGTGGAACGCGAGTTCTACCGGTAGCACGCCGGTTTCGAACGATACATATCGGTTCTTAGTGACTGCGTCGGCTTCCCAAAACTCCGCGTCGACCGTAATGCAGGCTGGGGTCAACACCACGTCCGGGATCGGCGTACCGCAGCCCGCGATCATGAACGTGCTAAACGGGTCGGCATCGAAATCAATCAGATACGTGCCCGAAGCATGGGTCGGCACTTCCAGAATCAGCCCACCCATCGTCTTGACCGCACCGTCGTCGATGGCGCAGTCGAACTGCGCCGCCGTGGCCCATGCATATCCCAGGGTCGGTGTGACGAACGCCGACAGGTCGCTCGCGCATTGCGGCATGACCCAGTTTGACGCAAACACGCACTCGCCGTTGTTCAAGTTATCGCACGTCGGATCAAACGGTGGGGTGCAGGGGCTCAGATCGCCACCCTTTTCGCAACGGTATCGGGCCTGATAAATTCCGTCAAGGGGGCTTCCTGGCCAACCTTTGGGGTTCAGACTGCTGCCCACGCCGTTGCTGTAACCAGCCGGGTCGACAGAGGCTTGAATGGCGCCCAACGTCGTACCGCCCCGTTCGCTACGACACACTCTTGACCGGTTCAGCCCGTCACCCCAGCCGAACGCCTGCAAGTCGAGGTGCATTTCGAAACCGCCGATGTCAGCCGTGTATTCCCAGCAGCCCAAATCGGTATTGAATTGCGGGGTTACCGGGTCCCCGACGGTTCCGGCCGGACTACCAAGCGGCGCTGACCGTATCGGCATCCACCTGATCTCGTGGCCGAAGGCGCTGGTACCCAACGCGAGCATTACGATTGGCAAAATCAGGCAGACCGATTGAATACCTGAACGAATGCGTGTCTTCATCTTACATCCTCCTAAGAGGTGAACGCTTTCTCTTGAACCGGCATCGAGGCACTGCATCAACCTGCCGAAAACGCGGGAAATGAGGAAGCCCCTTCCGCCTTTCAGGCGCAGGCCTTTATACCAAATTGTGCTTCGATTTTCAACAAATTCTTAGGTGAATAAACAAGGCCGCAACGGACGTCAGCCGGAAGGCCAAGCAGGCTCTACGAAAACAGGCACGAACAGGGCGTGGGGTGCCACGGAGTGGAGGGAATCGAACCCAATGGAACTCTATCAATACGCCTTATTGGATACTGATTATGGTTAGCTATAGGACGGTAAACGCATTTCTATACCCTATTCTATACCTGCATGTCTCAATCCTGTATGGGTCGCTACCCCTCCACGTCCCAGGCAACTCTTGTCAGTGAAGACACCGAGCGACAGCCCGAAGGCGAGTCGGCGGGTATGCCAGGCGAATGGCATGCCGACAAGGGAGCCAGACCCACGTCCAGCTAACCAGCTTGCAAAACGATAACCCCGCGAGCGATTTAGTAGGACCCAAATCCAACCCCACGGTATCAGACTCATCGACAGAGCCTGCGTGACGAGACGCCTAATTCACCACTACTCAAATTGTGCAAACATCTGACGCTCCAGCCGGTTCAACGCCTCGAAGTTCTCGTGTTTGGCATCTCGAAACGCATAGCGGTATCTGTAAACGTGAGGGTACCGAAGACCGCGAAGCTGGATCAACATCGGACAAAGATTGTCGATTTGGCTGATGGCTCCGAATCGACGGAAGAGCCGGACAGGAAGCGATTTTTTCCACTCATTACGCTTGGACCAGTTGAGTACAACGACTCGGTCCAAGAAACGAGGCAGCCAGTTTTCTTCTATGAATGGCTTCGAAAACGGAGAATCGGCATAGACAAGTACGCCCCGAATCCCAGTACCTCGCCACCGCCACCATGCGATGAAGAGAAGTAAGATGCCCTCCGCCGTGAAAGCGATCCAGATCAAAAGCGGAGCAGCGTAAAAGAGGAGCCACCACTTGTTCAAGAATTTCGACAGAAAAACGGCGGGGACGCCCACCAAGAAAGCGATGATCCCAACAATCCCTATGAATCGTCCTTCTGGCGACGGTGTATTCTTCCTCGACATCGCCCGTGCTCCTGCAATACTACCGAGAAGTTTTCATTCGTCGGCTGATCTCAAGTAAAGGAAATCCCGCAGTCCTCATTGATCATACTTTGGGGGAAACCACGATACGAGGTCGCCCCGAAATCTGTCGCCATTCTATTCTGCATTGTTCAAATATGCGGCGTGTCCCGCAATTTGAATGCTGCGATGATTATAATCAATAGTAAGGCTGCGAGGAAATATCCCTGCCACGGTGCCACCAGACCATATTTCAACATCGGTGGAGCCACGATTGAAGCAGTGGTTAGCCCATTATCGACGTGTTGGCTGAGCGGTACTTCATGGCTGTGAAGCTTGGTTCGAAGCCAAAAACGTAAACGTTTAGCTGAGGCGAATCTGGTCAAGAATCTCTTGCTTCGCCTCCACCTCGCCTGAGACCCAGCTAACCAGCTTGCAAAAGGATAACCCCGGCGAGCGATTTGTAGGACCCAAATCCAACCCCACGGTGGGTCGCGTCTCGACTCGTCGCTAAACCTGCGGCTGCCGATTTTCTGGCAACGGCATTGCCCAGGTCCGACTAAGAGGAGGACCCTTGATCAACAGTACGCCGAGACAGGATTACGGGGAGGAGTAGCAGAAGCAACGTGGCGACGAGAAACCCGATCACCTGCGGCAACGGCTCCACGTCATACCACCACGGAAGCAGCGTCACGAGCAGCCGGAGACAGCCCTCAATCAGCTTGGCAAAGTCGAGCGTTGTAGTTGCCATATCAGCCAAGCCGACGATTGACTGCTTTGCGAAGGTCGTTGGCGTTTGGGTGGCTGTAGATTTGCAGAGTCGTCCTGGCGCCATCCGGAAGGCTGCCTTGAGGCAAGAAACAGCCCTGAATTATATACCTAATTCTATACCTTTCTGGGCTGGCATGCAAGAAACGTACGGGAGTGGATGGGAATTGAACCCACCAGGCGCCGCGCGAACGACCTCAACGGCTTTGAAGACCGCGGAAACGATTCACAAGTCGCGCAACCGCAATCACCTAGCGATGACCCCCTCCCCGACAACACCAAAAACGGCACCAAAGACCCCGATTTGCCCCTGGCAATCGAGGCGTGGTATCAAGAAAGCATGCTCTCTCGACGTCCTTCCACCTGACAGGCCTACCGTTGAGCCGACGGCGGATCCATCAGGGGCAATCCGCCGGGGCACTGAACGGATAGGGCTCGGCGGTGAACGCCAACACGAGTTGCAGCACGTCGTCGAAGTTGGCCACGCGGTTCGGCGTCTCCGGGTGGACGTCGACCCAGGTCAACGGTGCGGAACTCGCTTTGCCTTGAAAGGTCCTGATGGCGGACAGTGCGTCGGCGATATTCTGAACGCCGTTGGGCGGCGACCAGGAGATCCCATTGTATTCGCCGACAACGTCGCCCCAGAACTTGGCCTTCGGCGGAGCCGTGGTATTGACGACGACGGTAAAATCGAAGTTGATACCGTCGGTGGTCGAGCGAATCTCATACGTCGCCGCCGGAACGATTTCGCAGTCGCCGGCCCGCACGATCGCCGGCCAACTGGGTAAGAACACAGGGTCGGGAACCACCAACGCGGTGCCCTCGCCGTCCGGGGCACCGACCCAACCGAGATCGCCGACGGATTCGGGAAAATGCGCGCTGGCCGTCATCCGCACGTGGAACGCGAGTTCTCCCGGTAGCGCGCCGGTATCGAACGATACGTATCGGTTCTTGGTGAACGCGTCGGCGTCGAAATAGCAATCAGGATCTTCAGGATCGGGGGTGTGGCTCACCTGGCCTGTAGGAAGGCAGATGTCGATCGAGCAGCCATTTCCGTCGTCGATTGTCTCGATTCTACCGTTTGACGAATTGCAGCATTCGGTGGCCACGTCATAGATCAGCGGATTACTGCAGTTGAAGCAGACTGTATCACAGCTGTCCAACGTACATGCGTCACCATCGTCGCAGTCGGCGTCTTGTGCGCAGGGAGGGCAACCGCAGCCTTCGCATGAACCGCCCTCAATCCAAATTTGTGGAGGCGGCCGCAACTGGCATTGCAATTCTGTTAGATTGTCTTCGCATTGCGCGTTCGCTCCGGTATTGGAACAGCAACTCCCCGAGGGAATCGTAATACACGCTGGGGTTAACACTACGTCTGGGATCGGCGTACCGCAGCCATTGGTCATGAACGTTTTGTTCGGGTCGTCAACGAAATCAATCAGATACGTGCCCGAAGCATCGGTCGGCACTTCCAGAATCAGCCCACCCATCGTCTTGACCATACCGTCGTCGAAAACGCAGTCGGCCTGCGCCGCAACGGCCCACCAATAATCCAGCGTCTGTGTGGCCACCGCGTTCAGGGGGGTCGCGCACGGCGGCATGACCCAGTTGGACGCAAAGACGCACTCACCGTTGTTTAGATCATCGCACGTCGGATCAAACGGTGGGGTGCAGGGGCTCAGATCGCCACCCTTTTCGCAACGGTATCGGGCCTGATAAATTCCGTCAAGGGGGCTTCCCGGCCAACCTTTGGGATTCAGACTGCTGCCCACGCCGTTGCTGTAACCAGCCGGGTCGACAAGGGCTGCAATGGCGCCCAACGTCGTACCGCCCCGTTCGCTACGACACACTCTTGACCGGTTCAGCCCGTCACCCCAGCCGAACGCCTGCAAGTCGAGGTGCAT
>JADFIX010000118.1:6529-8399 GCA_022566435.1 Planctomycetota bacterium | reverse complement strand
GCCTCGGACCACGTTCACTCGACGGATCAATTCACCGTGCCCGTGTTGTTCCTGAAGGCTCCCCACCGGCATAAAATCGATCACCTCCGCGACTCCGTCCGGGGAGAGAAAGCGGGTCACCAGGACGTTGGTCTCCGGCCAATATATCTGCTTGTGAGTAACCCCTGCGACGGTGGGCGCGATGGAGAAGTGACCGCCTTTCTTGTCATCTAGAATGGCGGCGAAGACGCTGGGGGAATCAAAATTCGGGCAACAGAACCAGTCGATGGACCCGTTCATCCCTACCAGGGCGACCGTCCGCATGTTTCCGATGACCCCGTAGTTCTCGATCGGTTGATACCCCATGGCTTCCTCCTGACAATCTATGAGCTCCTACTGGTTTGGGAGCGGTTCCTTGGTTGACACTGGCGGGTCTGGTTGGAACCATCGGGGTTCATAACATAGAACTCCTTGCTGCCCTCGCTAATGCCGCGGGTAAGGCGGACCAAATTGTGGAGGGCAGGTCACGCTCGCAATCCCAGTCTCATAGAGCGAGTTGGCTTATAGAAATTACACTGAACTACCGTCCGCTCTTCCCAAGGATTCTCGAGGAGACCCCAAGTATTTGACCTAGTCCGCGTTCAAATACCACATTTATTCCCCGTATTTCCCCCCATTCGTTACAATTCCTAACGCCCTGCTGACATTTCACCCGATATAGTTTGCTTACACGAGCAATTCGGTATGGATCGTGATGTTCCGAAAGATATTTCCGGAAAACGGACTTGTCTTTCGCAACGAGCAGGAGGTTGTGCGGAATCGCAAGCTGGCCCAGCTACTCAAGTACGGCACAGTCGGTCTGGCGATCATTCTGGCGACGGCCTTCGGATTCAGTTTCCACAAGTTCGGCAAGCTCATACTCGATCCGCGGGAACACGCCTCTGAAGTGGCGGATAACTTCGCGAATCTGTCTCCGGACGAGAAGCTCGTCCATGCCGGACGGATCAGCGGTGAAATCGCAACGCTGAATAACAACATCGGATATGCAAGGATTCTCTCCATCAACGTCGGTCCGCGCGAGCCGGTTGAGCATCTCAAGACCATTCGGGCCCAATTGATTGAATCTACGATCGTTGCGGCGCTGGGCGAAATCGACGCCGCTTTGCGTTCCGGTGATTCCGCACGGATTAGCGCCGGCGAGCCGGCGCAACACTACTTGGCGGCCGTCAAGGCATACATCTCCTGGTTCGGTTGCGCGGACCGGAGCAGGGCAACGCACGTAACACTCGATAGTTTCGAGGCCATGTGGTTGATCGTGTCGGAGTCGACAGCCATCGCGAACCGGGAAAATTTTCTGCGGCAGGTGAAGTGGTACTTCGAGGCGATCGGGCGGGATCCGCATCTCAAGCGAAATCCGGCGAATCTCCTCACGCAAGTGCCCGGGGATCACGCCGAATCCATACTGATGGCGCTAGATCACGTCTACGCCCACTTCAAGCGATACTACGCGTCGCTGGACGCCGCGAATCACGCCGATCCGGTGATGCGCGAGTGGGTGCGAATTATCAACGCTTGCGTTCAGGCGGAGGAATCGTACGGTGTCATGATGGATATGGCCCGTGCGGCCGACACCATCGAGACCCAAAGCGACCTTAAGGAATTTGCGACTGAATTCCTCGGGAAATACGGCGGATTTGATGAAGCGCTGAAGGGGACGGAATGGGGCTACCAAGCGGAGGGCGGCGCACCGCCTTTCCAGACGATGGCCGCGGCAATTCTCGCACAATACAACAAGTGGCATGCTTTTCAGGGCGAGTTGAGAGCCATCGTCGAAAACAGCGCATGTGCCGTATCCGATCCAAAGATCATCCGGGCGATCGATAGTCTTACC
>JADFIX010000118.1:0-6519 GCA_022566435.1 Planctomycetota bacterium | reverse complement strand
GACACGAGCATTGAGCGCCGTGGACTCGACTGTGTATTTTGGAGAAACCTGCGGGATGCCAAGATTGCTCGCAATCTCCCTTGCAGTGAGGCCGTTTTTCAGCGTTTTGGTGAGGGCAACATCGATGACTTGGTGGAGGATGTGTTCGATGTCTTCGGCGCCATCATTACGCTGGTTCCAGGCAAGGACGAGTTTGTTAAGGATCGGCTTGTGCTCACGTCCGCGGCCACAAATGTGCGCGGAAGACTTCGTGAGGTCGCCGAAGGGTTGGAGCTTGATTTTAGCATTCCCCAAGACTTGAGCCGCGAATCCGCTGCTGTGTGGGCGGAGAACCTCAAAACACACCTTGTGGCTCTGGAGGAAGAGGAGTCCCCGCAGAAAGATTCGCTCGCCGGATTGCCGGAGTTCTGGCGAAGTGAGGACCTTGGATCGCTATATGGCGAATACCGCCGATTGGTGCGCTACGGTCAAGGCACGACACTTTTGATCAAAATTCGCGATCGCTTACGACAATTGCAGGATGAAGTGCTTGGGTTCGCCGCGATGATTCCGCAAGACAAGCGATTGGGGATGACACAGTCGCCCTACACGATCCACGTCGGCCTGGCGGAGCAATCCGGTCGATCTCGCCGTGGGGACTCTGAAGCCAAATCTCAAGATCGAAGCGGGACGGAGCGCACGGGGGCATCCAAGTGGGCGGAGCGCGGGCGACGTCGATCGCGAGGCGAATCTGGCGACCGTTCGGAGAAGTCGTCCAGACCGACGCGGACAAGGACGAATCGAGATGTGACGGGCCGCGTTCCGGCCTACGCCACACACGAATTCCTGAACGATCGTGCAGAGGAAATGGCATTGCTCTTGATGTATCTTCGCGGTATGGGGGATGGGCGGTCGTATCTGGCCCTGCAGGACGAGAATGAGCGACTGCACACGCAATGTCTGCAAGAACTGGAGTCGGCCGGGCGGGCCTACATGCTCGCATTCGTCCGAGATTGGAATGACGCGTACGGCGACAAGACGCTTGAGAAGCTTGATGCGTTGAGCAAGCACGTTCGCAATTGGAAAGATTTGGTTGCCAAGATCGGCAGCCAGAATCGGCGTGGCACATCGTCCGTCAATGAGGTGGTGGCGGAATTTGACGCGGCAATGGCGACGATTCTTCAGGTCGGCCCGTTTGCGTCCTACAACTCTCGCCTAGATGTATACTGGGACGGCGACGCTAGCTTTCCCGAGTGGGTGCGTTTGGCGAACTGGATGTACGACGCACGGGCGACGGCGTGGAACAGCGCCCGGGTCGGGGGAACGGACTTGCGAAGTTACGCCGACGAACGCGCCGGATCGAAGCGGCCCTGGGATGCCATCGCGGGAAACCTGAGCGATTCGTGGCGGAGGCTCTGCGAGGGGATCAAGGACAACGCCGAGTTGCCCAAGAGTTTTAAACGGCCGAACGAATGGTCCAGTACCTCGATCCCCTGGCGTGAGATCGAACAACTTCGTGATCGCTACGGATTCGGTGAGGACGAGAAACTGACCGGTGCGCTTCTCGAATTCGAGCGAAAAGTACAGGAGCTCCTGAGCGTCGAGGTGACCCGCATTCTGGCGGATATTCAAGAGAGGTATCTCGGAAGAAGTCCGCCCGATGGTGGTTGGCCGTTCATGCCGGGTGAAAAATACACCGCGACGGGGTTGAATGCGGTCGACTTCGTGAAGTTCAAGAAATTTCTCGTGGAAGTACGCCGTGCGGAAAAGGCATTCGAACAGGTGGAAAAGAAACTTGTCGAATCGGCACCGGGGCGCCTGGAACGTTTGCGTTTCTTTGAGCGTTGTGCTGAGTGGAACGAATTTCTAGACCTCAAGGATAAATTGAATACGGGTGAACGGGCGCTCGGTGTCGTGGTCGGATGCGGTGTCGGAATCGAGGACGCCAACTCGGATCTATTCGGCAAGCGACTCGATGATACGGCCCAGCACGCCGCAAAAATGGTGGTGGTTGATCTGGGATTGAAGATCCATTCGAGCAACGACGGTGAGATTGATGGGGCGCTGCGAATCAGAACCGAGACGCAGTACAAGAAAGAACCTCGTGAAGCGAGCTGGGAATGGCCGCCGACCGAGGGGAAGGAACTGTTGATTCGTCTCGATCAGGTCTTGGAGGGTGTGCACCTACCCGATGGGGCTCAGAAGAAAATGGGCATGTCATCGCCTCTTTCACTCTGTACGTATCTGTACCGCTACGGTAAATCGAATGACAGCGGTAAGACTTGGTACGTGCTGCACGGGTTCAAGCGCGCCAAGAGCGGGGCCGGTGGCGGTCCGGCCGACAAGGCCTTCGAAACCGTCGGCGAACGGTTGATTTACACCCTCGAACGAAGAATGCCGAAGCCGATTCAGCAAATACGCAGGCTGAGGCCTTGAGCGGGTCGGGCGTCGTTCGTGGGCGGCGTAGATTGAGTTGTCGTAATGGGGACGACGCCGTCCGAAATCTATTGAGTAAGGCGCCAGGTGCGCGGTCCGAGCGAAGGGCTTTGCGTGCGTAGGTAGATGGGACATGGGCTGGCGGGATCTATTCAAATCGAAATCGCTCAGGCTTAAACCCGATCCGCGCGTGCGATGGTTCGGGAAGCTGCCGACCTATCCGGACTACTACAGTTCGCCCGCCGGCGAGGAATGGACGGTGGAATTCAACGAATGGGTGATGAAGGGCTGCGAGATCCATCACGCCCGCGTGGCATCCATCGATGGCGCTATCCATCGAATGCCGATCTGCGCGTGTGTGGTTCGGCTTCCCAAGTCAGATGTAACTGTGCTGGCGGCAATCCTTGATTTCGGCGGTGATATGCGTGGACGCCAGTTTCCGATGTGCGTGTATGTCGGCATTCCGACGCACAGTTGGCCGGGACCGACTAGCGACCGGGTGACGGGCGTCTTGCGCGTTCTCAATCGGCTTTTGCTGCTGAGACATGAACTGGCACGATTTATCAATTCGCCCGGTCCGCTGGAAGCGGTGCTCGGTGGTCGCGAAGTTTCTCTCGATAATCTAGACGACGCCCACACGGATTCCTCGTGGACGGACGGCGCCCGCGATCATCTGATGACGGACTGGTTCGACGCGGTCCGGGACATCTTGAAGATCCAGAGTATGGCCTCCTGGGTCGGCAAGACGGATGAATGGGGTGACCGGCTTGTCAAACATGAAGCGACGGACTTCGAGCCGACGCTTCGTTTCCCATTGGCGATGCGCGTCCCGTCGGAAATTCAGGTCGCCGGGTGGATTCGCTGGCTTGAACAGCGCATGGATCTACAGCGGCGCTCGTTGTCGCTGGTCATTTCAGGTGATCTTGATTACGAAAGCGGATTCTTGGCCGTGATCGCGCGGGAGATCGTGCCCGACGATTTCCTGCTCGCCACGTCACAGGCGCACACTTTGTCCTACTTGGACGATCTTGCGGCAGTGGAGCTTCCAGAACCCGAGGAGAACGGGGCCGACTCGTCCGTGGTGTCGCAGGAAGAGTGCCCTGAGCGGTGGTTGGAATTCGTCGGGACCTCAAGCGCAAAAACTTGACGTATGCAACCGGCCTGATATGTTAATTCTTTCTCGCGGTGGCCGCGGATATGCGACGAAATCGGGTTCCTCGAACCCGTATGGATATCGGCAAACCCGGGTGGCGCCCTCATTCCGGCGCGGAATAGCGTTGGGCCGGCGTTTTTCGATGTCCGGGTATGGTAGATCGAGTAAACGAACCGCCTCAACGGGTGTGGTTCGCCCTGTTTCGGGAGGCGGCTCTGACCGTTCGCAGATTCTAAGAAGTCTGGGCATCTTCAATGGCGTCGTATGACGAACAACAAGTTCTTGATCTTGGGAAAAACCCCATTCCGGGCGGTGATCCGTGTGGAAGCGATGTCGCCGACGACGAGCAATACATAGAAGTCTACGCTCAAATAAGCGGGCTTGATCGGATCGAGTCGGAGGAGCCCGATTGGTACATGATCGAGCAAAGTACGATCAATATCCTCCGTTCCAAATCCAAGGATGTCGAGATGGCCGCGGCGCTCGGTCATGCGCTGTTCAAGCAACATTCCTACGCCGGCTTGGCGGCCACGCTCGGGCTCTTCACTGAACTGGTCAAGAATTTCTGGGACAATCTTTATCCGGCGCGTCCCCGGCGACGTAAGGCGCGGATGGAGACACTCACCGATCGATTCTCCGAGCACGGTTGGTTTCGAGACAATCAACCGAAGCCGGACGAATTTGATGCCGTCGATCTTTGTCTCACCCGCATAGAGGAGTTCACGTCCGCACTCACTGAAAAAATGCCCGATGACCCGGCGGACGTGAAGAAGTTCGTTCGGGGATTGAAGGAGCTGGCCGCCCGCCGACCCAAGCCGCAGGAAGCGGCGCCAGCGGCTCCGCCCGCAGTTGGGGCAGCGGGTGCAGCGCCTGCGTTAGCTGGCGGCGCAACGTTTGCCGCCGGTGAAGTGGCAGACAAGAGTGGCGCCCTTACTGCCATTAGCGGTGCGTCCACGTTTCTTCGCAAGGCCGATGCCACCGATGCCATTCCTTATGCGATTACGCGCATTTTGAAGTGGTCCAGCATGTCACTGCCGACGTCGGACGAAGCGAAGACGCAAATTCCACCTCCCGAGAAAACGGCGGTGGAGGCCCTCGTCCACCAGCACGCCAACGGGATGTGGGAGTTTCTTCTGAACAATGCGGAATCGGCATTTCGTTCCCAAGATCCACTGTGGCTCGATCTGCAACGCTATTCCTGCGCAGCGATGGTCGGATTGGGGGCGCCGTATGACGTCGCCAGAGAAACGATCATGTCGCTGACGGGTGCGTTGGTCCAAAGGCTCGGCAGCGGCCTCTACGACCTGACCTTCCGCGGCGGTATGCCGCTGTGCAGTGGCGAGACCCGCATGTGGCTGGAATCGGAAGTCGTTGCCGCGCAAGAGGGCGGCGGTGGTGGTGGTTCCTCCGGCAACGGCCAGCTTGATGAAGTGACGGCCAAGGCGAGGAAGCTGGCCGGTGGCGGTAATCTGAAGGAGGGACTGAGGGAATTGCAGGAAGGTCTGGCGACTTGTACGCAGCGCCGCGACCGTTTCATGTGGCGATTGCGTATCGCCCAGTTGTGTTTCGAGGCGAAGAAGCTGCAGCTATCGGCGTCTCTGCTAGAAGATTGTGCGGCGGAGATACGCCGGTATCACATTGATGAATGGGAACCCGTCTTGGCGGTGGACGTTGCGCAAACGCTCTACAAGTGTCGCAAGACGCTCACGTTGGCCGACAAGGCGCCGGCGCAAGAGGCGCTGCAGAGTGTCCGCGATTCATTCGCGTGGTTATGTCAGTTGGATCCGCTAGCGGCGTTGGCCGCGGAGCCCTCGGGCCAGTGATCCTAGAGGTGGTTTTTAAAGAAGGAGCCGCAACCCATGGCTAAGGGACCGTCCAAGGCTCGCGAATCGCGAGTGAACATTGCAATATCAGATCGCCTTCGAGGCGGGGCGGAGCCGGAACTCCCGTTCCGGGTGCTCGTCATGGGGGACTACACCCTCAAGGACGATAAGCGCGAGATTTATGACCGCAAGCCGATCGACATCAACAAGTCGAATTTCGACTCGGTCATGCAGAGCTTCAACCTCAGCACGGATCTGACGGTGAAGAATCGTATCAGCGGGAGCGGTGAATTGCCAGTGTCTTTGCGGTTCGGCACGCTGAAGGATTTCCGCCCCGAATCGATCGCCCGACAAATTCCGGAGACGAAGAAACTGCTCGAGTTGCGAGACGCGATGAAGGCCCTGCGTCCGAAGATGGGCGATAAGGCCGCTCAAAAAGAGCTGATGAGTGCGATCAAGGATCCCGAGATTCGAGACAAGATTGTGGGCATGATCGCGTCGTCCACGTCCGACAGTGGTGCGGCCGCTGCGGCGCCGGAGACGCCGGCAGTCGCGCCGCCACCCGAACCCACGGGCGATGCGCCCCCGGAAGAGCCTGCATCGCCGGCCGAGTAGTTCGCGGTTGGTTGACAAACGACAAGCGCCGGCCCGGGGGTTGCCCGGGGCGGGACCTTTTGAAGGAAACAGACAATGGCAGAACAACCCCAACAAGCCGCGGCCGGCGCCCAGGCGGGCGATACGTCCGCGGTCGATTCCCTCATCGATAGCTGGGATTTGGACAACGAATACCGGGATCTCTATCGCAAAGGCATCGCCGGTATCGTGCAGAAAGCCGCCGGGCTGGACCTGAACAAGATCACGGTGAACAAGCAGGTGGTCGACGATTTCATCGCGGAAATCGATCAGCAGATCAGCGCCCAGGTCAACGAAGTGCTACACAACGATACTTTTCAGGAACTGGAATCGGCTTGGCGTAGCTTGTGGTACTTGGTCGACAACACCGAATTTCGCCAGAACATTCGCGTGGAGGTGCTCAACGCTTCCAAGAACGATCTTCTAGAGGACTTTCAGGATTGTAAGGACTGGCAGAAGTCGGGTCTTTTCCAGACGGTCTATCGAGATCAGTAC
>JADFIX010000117.1 GCA_022566435.1 Planctomycetota bacterium | reverse complement strand
TGTCGTCGCCAAGGCAAAGGGGTTGCCGGGGATCACGAGCAGTCGGCCTCCATGGTAGACGAATCGCTTCTTCGCCGCCGGGCTGGCGGCGATGATCTTCACCTCGTCCGAAAGACCTTCCAAAAGAGTGATAAAGGCGGGATCGCGTACGATGACGTTGAACGGACCTTTTTCCAACAAAAACCCGTCGCGGTGCTGAGTCCGCGTCACGCCGCCGACTTCGCTTTGGGCGTCGAGCAGGCAAACGTCCATGCCGGCGTGATGAAGATACCATCCCGCCGTCAGACCGCTGATGCCGCCACCGACTATGACTACATCTCGAATGTCGTCGACCATAGCATGCTAGCCCATGCCGCCGGGCGCCAACGAAGCCTCCAACCGGGTCGATCGCGCGGCCTCGACAAACCGCCGGACATTGTCGACCGGTGTATCTTTCCACACGCCGTGCCCGAGGTTCAGAATGTGCCCTTGATGATCCCCCGCACGTATGCAAGTTCGTACTGCTTCCTCGATTTCGTCCTCGGTGCCGTCTTGCAGAAGGCGTGGTTCGACGTTGCCCTGAAAGGCGACTCGATGGCCGAATCTTCTTCTCGCGTCCGCCAGATCGACCGTTGCCGGCACGCTCAAGACGTCGGCGCCGGATGCCGCCATCATTTCCAGCGGCGCATGATCCTTGCAAAACAGGATCGACGGCACGCGCCGCCTGAGTTCAGAAAAGATTCGCACATGCGCAGGATGGGCGAACGCCGCATACTGATCGGGCGTCAGCAGGTCCGCCACCGACTCAAAAAGCTGCCACGCATCCACACCGGACTCGACCTGAAATGTTAAGTATTCGATCGTCACGTCCGTCAAAACATCCACGAGCATTCGAAAGAGAACGGGATTCTTCTCCATCATCGCTTGGGCCGATTTCCCGGACCCAAGGGGACTCCGCCCCTCGATTAGGAAAAAAGCCAGCGTGACCGGCGCGCCGGCGAATCCAAGCAACGGCAACTCCCCGTCCAACGATTTGCGAACGGCCGTCAGGGTTTCGTGTACAAATGGCAAGGCTGCTGCCGGATCATACCGGCGAAGGCTCTTGACGTCCTCATTTGACCGCACGGGGTTCTCGAGCAACGGACCCGGTCGAAACACGAAACGCCGCCCCATCGGGGTAAGTGGTGTCAAGATGTCCTGAAAAAAGATGATGGCGTCGACGCCGAACCGCCTTGGCAACAGCGAAATCTCCGTGGCCGCTTCCGCATCACAAAACAAGTCCTCCAGCGGCAAATCCAATCGCTGACGCAACGCCAGATAGTCAGGATCGAATCGTCCCGCCTGCCGCATGAGCCAGACCGGTGTACGCGTGGTCCGCTCCCGCCGTGCGGCTTGCAGCAGCAAATCGTTCTTGGCCATCCGCCTTTCCTCGTTTTCTACGCGTTGGCGGAGAAATAATCCTTCTCACCCACGCAATATGCCTCGACATTGAGGTAGGCATCGAATACCGCAGCAATGTTGCGCAGTAGCACTCGTCCCAGATTGGGCGTCGCGCGAATCACGCCGTGGTCTTCAAGCGTCACCAGCCCGTCGTCCTGCAGTTCGTCCATGATAGCGATTTCGCGGGCGAAATAGTCGGAAAAGACGATTCCGAACCTCGTTTCCATGTCGATCGGTCGAATCTCGCCGAGGCAATAGAGCTGGTTGAGGACGCCCTGGCGAACGAGATCGTCGGCCGTGAATCGCTTACCGCGATGGACGGCGGTCTCGCCGCGTTGGATGCAGCCGATGTAATCCTCGACTTCGCGACGGTTCTGCAAGAATCCGAGGCCGGACAAATGGCTGATCGACGATGCCCCGGCACCGATCAGGTCAAGGCCGCCGCCGGTCGTCATGCCCTGGAAGTTGCGCTGGATCGTACCGTCCTCAACGGCTTGTCCGAGCATCTCGCTCGGCTTGGCGAAATGATCGAGTCCGATAAACTCGTAGCCCGCTTCCTCGAACAGCGTTTTTGCGGTGAGAAACATCTCCAGCTTCGTTTCGCTGTTGGGCAGTTTGGTGTGGTCGATGCCTCGTTGCGTTGCGATTTTCTCGGGAATCTGCGCGTAGTGATAATACGCCACCCGATCGGGCGACAGGCTGATCGATCGCTCGATCGTATCCCGAATGGTTTCCACCGTCTGATACGGTAGCCCGTAGATGAGATCGAAATTGACGCTGGCGAAGCCGATCTCTCTGCAGGCTTGAACCGTATCGCGTACCATATCGAAAGGCTGCACGCGCCGCACATGCGTTTGCACCTGTTCGTTGAAGTCCTGAACGCCGAACGAGACGCGATTGAAGCCCAGATCCTTCAAATGTTTCAGCTTCGCCGGCGATACCGTCCGCGGGTCGATTTCCATCGCGACCTCGGCGCCCTGCTCGATCCGAAACGAACGCTCGATGGTGCGCTGGATACGCTCGATCTGTTCGTCCGCCAGATAGGTGGGCGTGCCGCCGCCCCAATGGATCTGCCGTAGAGGTCGATCCGCGCCTACCTTTTCCGCCAGGCGCTCGATCTCCGTGACGATCGCGTCGTTGTAGGTCGCGACGTGACTGCCGGCGTGCGGCGCGCTCTTGCGCAAAATGACTTTCGTGCATGCGCAGAACTTGCAGAGATGCTCACAGAAAGGTATGTGCAGATAAAGCGAAAGCGCGTTTGGCGAATCCGCATGGCGGCAATCATGAATCAGTGCATCCACGTCGGTCGCGTCAAGTTTATGCCACCAAGTTGGCATCGGATAGGAAACATGACGGGGTAGCGACAGACCCGCGTATCGCCTGAAGACTTCGATATCCACTTCCGCTTTCAGTTCAATCATGACAGATGCCTCCCGGCGCATCCACGCGCTTCCCCTGTCTGACCGTGCGCAGCGCCGCCGGCGATCTTACGCGCGCGTCGCCTCGGGTTTGGACAACTCGCCAGCGGCGTCGCCGAATAGCCCAAGGCACGACTGCGGCATGGGACCGTCAACGTTCGACGGAGGCACGTGCTTGACGATCCAATTTTCCGCCTCCCGAACGGCGCATACGAATTCCGGAAGATCGCACATGGCGGACGCATACGCCTGCACCGATTCGTCAAGCTGTTCGGCGTCGATCATGGTCACGCCGGAAATTGCCTCGATACCGGTCGTCGAATGGAACGTGTTGAAGTCGACGACCGTCAGTCCGCGTGCCGAAAAATCGCGAAGATCGCGAATTTGCTCGCCACTCAGTACCGGCTCGTCGCGATCGATCCCGAAAAAGACGATGTCCGCATCCGCGATCGCCTTCAACACCGCCGGCTCCGCATACGACCCCACACGAAGTCGCTTGCCGTTTCCAATCGCTTTGCGGAGTAGTTTGATCTGCCCGCCGCTGTGTCCGCGATAGGCAAGCGTCAACTGCCGAGTCGATATGTCGAATCGACAGGTCAATGCGGACAGAATGTTGCGCGACGTCGTCGAACCACCGATGACCAGAAGCTTCTTGTCACTGAGAACGAGCTGCTTCGACTCCACCAGGTTGAACATGGCCGCGTAGCAGTAACCTGGGTCGAAGTCCCCCCAATCCGTCTCCTCGCGGAGTCGGTCTTCGATCGTCATGGCATCGTGAATTAACTGTATCGTCAGGAGACCGGCCGTCCCCGCACGATCCGCAACGTTCAACGCCTGTTGAAGTTGGTCCACGATGTCCCGGTCGCCGGGAAGCCCGCTGTTCAGCCCGGAAACGGTGCGCACGAGATGTTGCCAGGCGTCGGTGCCGCACAGCACATTCACCCGCAGATCGTCGGGATCGCAGGCGTCGAACAAGTGCTCGCGGACCCTCTGAACGATGCACGCCTCCGGCTCACGCCCCGAGTCTGACGCCCAGCCGTAAAACTCGAATCGGTGGCAAGTGTTCCACACGAATCCCTCTACCACCTGGCCATCCTCGCAGATTTTCCGCAGGGCGTCGGGGACTTCGTGTTGAGATTTCTTCATACACAAAAAACGCGGCCCGTCGATGTGGACCAACTCAGGCCCTCGCCCTTTGCCCATTCGGCCTGCCAGCGATACACCGACCATGACCAAAGTGTCCACGTTGGCAGGTTGCGGGTCCGGTTTGGGCTTCACCGTCAGTAGCGGCCGCAGCTTCTCGCCCCACGACGAGACGGGCCTGGGGCCCTTCAGGACCAGACCGGCCAGTGCGGCCATGAAGTCCTTGTGGGTATTCAAGGCCGGGCACAGGTACAGATCTCCACCCAGCGTCTCGAACCGTTCGCGATACCGCACGTCCAGCTCTTCAAGTGTTTCCACGCAGTCCGTGGTGAAGCTGATCGGGCAAATCAGCACCCGTTTTTCGCCTCGTTCGGCCAGTTCAGCCAACAAATGATCCGTGCCCGGTGTCAGCCACTTCGCGGGACCGAAGCGGCTTTGATAGCCCGACATCCACCGCTCCGACGGCCACCCCAAGCGTTGGGCTACCAAGTCGATCGATCGCTTCACATGGGCCGGGTAAGGGTCGCCGCGTTCGACGTAGGAAACCGGCAATCCGTGGGCGGAGAACAAGAGTATGGTATTCTCCGGCGTGAGCTGATGCTGTTTGGCATATTCGGCGATGAGCTTCGCCTGGGCATAGACATAACCGCCGTCGTCGTACCAGATATTGCGAGTCGTAACATTCAGCCGATGCGAACCGCGGTGCAGCGCCCCGTACAATTCGCGAAGGGCCGTACCCGTCGTCGGCCCGCTAAACTGTGGATACATGGGTATGACGACCAGCTCCTCGACGCCCGCGGCCTCGACTTCCCGCAGGGTTTGCGCGATCGATGGTCGACCGTAGCGCATCGCGGGAAAGACACGCCATCCGTCCGGAAGTTGAGATTCGAGCTTACGAACCTGCTCGGTCGTGATTGATTCGAGCGGCGAACCGCTATCGCTCCAGATGCGCTGGTACATTTTTGCCGACTTGGGGGCACGAAAATAAGCGATGAGCCATCCCAGCGCACCGTTGAGCCAACCCAAGCCGGTGGGTAGATGGATGACTTCCGGATCGGCGAGAAACTTCGCCAGATAGCGGCGGACGGACCGTACGTCGGATTCATCCGGTGTACCGAGATTGATCAAGAGAACGCCGCGGCGAGACCACGAGGATCGTCGATGGTCCGGCTGCTCGCCCTGGTCGCTGCGCGGTGAGGAACAAGAAGAAGACATTCGTTGTGGCTCCTCCGTAAGATGCAAGACTTTACCACGGGTACCCGTCTGAAAAAACACAAGAACTGTACTTGTATAAAGTCACCATCGTTTATTGTAAGCCGATTTGTCCCGAAAGGCTCATCTATCGGCTGTAGAGGCGCACGATGGCTGGAATTCAGACAGGTGGGGCGCGAAGATGAAGAGAATGGGATAACAGAACCCAGCACCGGGGTCGGGAATCATCGAGCCAAACCGCTCCGCGGGAACCTCCGCACGCCGACGACACACGACGCGTGAGCGCGTCCGCCAATTGCTGTTTCCGAAGGCGGCGGATAACCAAACACACAACGAAGATGGCCGACGCCGTGACAAGACTTGTCGCGAAAACGGTTAGCAATTCCGGCCGCAGCTCTACATCGAGGCAGCCGCCATGAATGACGGCGACCGCTACGCATAAGGCCACGATCGACCGCCGGTCGAGGCGAATTCTTAGAAAGGCCACGCCCAGCAGCTTGGCGAAAAAGAACAGCATCGAAGCCGCCAGGAACACCAGCCCTGCCACACGTCCGGCGTGGAAGCCGTTATCCACCAAGCCACGCCACGCGGCCGGCAGTGCGGGGGCGTGTGAAACCAGCATGATCAGCCAGAAGCCGCGAAGCAGCATCTGTCGAATCCGTGAGTCACGCGTGTCCGGTCGGTAAGTCATGGTATTCCGCTGTTTCTAATTTCGCCCCGATTCCGCGCTCCTCGATTAGCGCCCCGTTGCGATCATCGGGGACACACTTTAGCAAGCATCATACCGAAATGGCAAGTTTTTCCCATTTTTATGGACAGAAACTTCTCGCCGGCCGTGGCTTGTTCGGTTGCATTTCAAGTGTGGTGACGAAACCGCGTCCAAGGAACTCGGTGAAGGGTTTTTCCCCGGCCTCACGCTCCATCCGCTCGGCAGAGCCCCTTGACCGCTTTAAGTCGCTCAGCTCATCCCGCAGGGTCGAGCTCGAGTATTCCGATGCCCTGGGCCGAGCTGAGGAAACCTCTCATGGCGGCCACAACACCGTCCGCCCTGACCTCTCGGTCGCAGAGGCGTTTTGGACATTCGCCCACGAGCTTGCTCACGAACCGCTGCACCACGCAGAAACCTGCGGGCGTCTGTCAAAGACCGCCCTGGAGACCGAGGCCGTAGCCTTTGTCGTTTCGTACGCCGTGGGGCTCGATACGAACTCGGCGTGCTCCGACTACATCCAGTTCTACTGCGCCAACTAACGCCCGATTCGCCTCGGGAACCCAAAGGCTGATCAACTGCGAATTCACAGACAATTCCGCTGAACAGGGTGGTGGACTCCACCTGCAATTGGGCACCGCACTATTGGCCAACTGCGTCTTCCACGGCAACACGAGTAACTTCGGTGCCGGTCTGCTTATCCAAGAGACGGAGTCGACCGTGATCCATAGCACGTTCAGCATGAACTCGGCGGTGAATCGCGGCGGCGGTGTGTACCTGAATCTGGAAAGTACGCTGACCGTGCGCAACAGTTATCGGGAGCCCTATGGACCCTGTACAAGCTCGGTACTGACCTCCTGCGTGCCGTAGTAGACCACAATGCCATCGCTGCCGGGCGGGCCGACGATGTTGCCGCCGACGGCCCAGATGCCCCCGTCCGGGTCGCCCCAGGCTGCGTGATAATCCAGGATCGGATCCAGATTCAAACCGCTGTCGTGGTTCTCCCAACCGCCCTCACTACGGAAGGCCACCGCCCCTTCCCTGCCCACCGTCACGCTGTTGCCGGATGGTGGCACGAATGTGCCATTCATCTGCAAAGTACCGGGCGGCGTGACGTCGCTGAAGGCATCGCCCGTCAGCTCGATGATGACGCCGCTTTGAGCGCCACCGCAGGCTACGACCTGCGTGTCGTTGCCGTGCACGGTGAACAACGTGCGAGTGGTCGGCGAGGCCAGCTGCGTCCAACTGTTGCCATCAAACCGCAGGATGACGCCGCGGGCACCCACGGCATAGACTTCGTTAGCACTTCGGCCCCAAACCTTGAAGAGGGTGGGCGTGCCTTCGGGATTGACGGAGGTTAAGTCCTGCGCGGTCCACTCGGTGCCATCAAACAACCACACGACACCACCCGTGTCCGGCTCATCGAGATCCCCCCCTACCGCGAACACATGACTGAGATCGGTACCCCAAATGCCGAAGAGGGTTTCGTCACCCGGTGTCGTGTACTGCTCGAATTGCCCGCTAGCCGGGCGATAGCGGAGGATCAACCCGCCCACACCGGCCATGAAGAACGAGTCGCCGACCATTGGCGCGCTGATCCACCAGAGATCGCCGCGGGCAGCGGTATTTAGACGCGTCCAGCGCTGACCGTCGAAATGGACGACGTAAGGCCCCAGGCCGTCATCCGGGTCCGTTCCCACGGCATAGATGTCCAACGCGTAAGTGCCCGAGGCCGACAACAACCCCGCTGGAAGATCCTGCAAAACGAGTTGCCACGTCGGCTCGGAAGACCCGTTGGCGCCGTTGATATCATCCAAGGCGTCTCCCGTCGGCGTGCAGGCGCCTGTCGCCCAAAGTGTCGGCACCGCAACGATTGCAGAAACGATAAGTGCTCTTCGCATCATGTTCCGGATCGGCTCCACCATCCACGATTTCGGTACAATCCGTGTCGATTCTAGGACGTTCGCCGCAGGCAGACAAGGGCGGGTGGATACAGCGTATCACGACTGCCCGGTTTGACGGCCGTGGCGTTGACCCTCAAAGGCGCTTGACTCCGGCGATTCGGCTACGCTAAGATCATGGATAACCCCCTGGATACCAGCAGAATAGAGGGGCACCAGGGAGACCAGCAAACCGGCATCCCGCGACAAATAATAAGGTACGGCTTATGTGCGTGTGCAAATGTTCAAGATCGAGAGCCTGGTACGGGACCTCATTGACGTTCGCCCTATCCATCGTGGTGATGGCCGGCTGCAACGGCATGCCGGGGACGGGTCCTGATGATGAGCCCGGTGATGACGGTACGCCGCCGCTGAACGCCTCCAAGCCGGTGATCACAACGGTCGTCGGCAACGGCCTGGCCGGTGAGAATGGCGACGGGCTGCCGGCGCTGGAGACGGCGCTCTATCTCCCGCAGGACGTCACCATGGACCCCGATGGAAACCTCTACTTCCCGGATTGGAACAACCACCGCATCCGGCGCGTGATCGACGGGATGGTCGAGACCGTCGCC
>JADFIX010000116.1 GCA_022566435.1 Planctomycetota bacterium | reverse complement strand
ATCAAGAGCCAAAGCGGAAGACATACAGAGTGTGCCACAAGTCGCATCCCTGGCGGCTCGATGACTTGATGCTCGACAATCAGCAAACAGGGTTTGTGTGGATAGCTGAAATACCCAAAGTTCCCGGTCAACGCGAAGCCGCGTAAACCGCCCACTGCACTGGCCCTTACTGGACATCGATAGGAGAAGCAAACCCCACCAACCCGCACGGTCGTGTGGAGCCCCATGTCGCCGCTGAGCTTACAATCCAGGCACCAACCGTGAAAGGTTCGTCCGTTCAATGCTACCCTTCCCCTGTAGCTGTCCGCCCACAGGTAGCCCGTTCCCACAGCCCCCAGCGTCAGCACCAAGATTATGGCCTTGCGGATCATGCAGCGTCCCTTGTGGCTGAATCACCGATTCACGCAGGTAATTGTATCGTGATGCGAGGTCGGGGTCGATTTCCTGCCAGTAGCACGTACTCAGACGCCGAGAATCGCCCGCCACGCGACGATCTCCCGACCGACGCCCATCTGCCCCCGGAAACGCTTAGAACGGCTGTACGGGATTTGTTTGGGATGTCGCAGGGCGATGTCGGAGGCATTACGAATCGAACGATGCTGTAAGTAGACTGGTTGAATGAGCAGCAATCACCTCCGCTGCAAGATCGGAAAGAGCTAGGTTATCGTGCCTGGCAAGCACGCCGAGCCCGCTACAGAGAATCCACTCGGGAATCAGTTCAATGTGACGGGCGTTCGCTTCAGAGTCATGGAACATCGCGCGTGGTCCGGTGTGCACGCTGCTGTTATTTCGACGAACGAACCAAGTGAATTCTTCAGAGGCACGCAAGTCCTTCGCTAAGTCAGCTAAACTACCTGGGTACCACTGGTTACGAACACCCTTCCCGTCGCTTTTTGGGTATTGAACCTTCACTCTGTTGTAATTCTTCGTTAATCTCGGATGGCCTTCGTCTTTGAGGGGGGAATTGGCAACGCGTCTCGACATAGCGTCGTCCTGGGACAGAACGACATTCATCAGCCTGTAGTTTTCCACGATCTGAAAATCCAAATACAGCTGTCCCATCTTGTCGGAGTCATTTGGGCCAAGCGCTATCCATCTCATCTGAAGAAACGCATCGTACATGCATCGCTGTATGACGGCGCAGTCGTTGGAGATTGCCCGAAGGTCATTCTGCTCTGGGTGGTGTTTGACCAGTGTTACCGTCGATTTCCAAGAACCCGCGAGTCGAACGGCGAATGCGAGAAGCGCCCTGCTAGATGGCCGATCACTCTTCGCGCAGTACGCCACGGTTATCACTTCGCGCGCAATCGCCAGGATGTCGTAGCTGTCAGGGGGATGCTGTTGACTGTCATTCATTTCGACCGTCTCACGTGAGAAACGCGATTCCGTTTGTCAACTATATCCGCAAGACGATTGCGCATCCAGCGCCCGTATTGGCGTATACCCCAGGGGCCACTTGACCCCCTACTTTCGACCAATTGGACGAGGCAGCTCAGGGTGCCATGTGTATCCTGAAAAAATCCGGCCACCATTTTCAGCCAGCGTCCGGTTGGCGCTCTATGGCTGGCGCTATCGAAAACGCGGTTTCTTGGATAGACCGCCAAGTTCGAGGACGTCAAGGTGGGCATCGTGGCCAAGGTTCGAGCGGTCGAGAGTGACGAGCAGCGAGAATCCTAGACTGGCCATGGTCGAAACTAAGTTGGGATTGAATCCGGCCGAGCGTGACATAGTGAGCTGGAGGGGCGCCCTCCGGCCCAGCGAATAATTGAACGCAAACAACGACGACGTCCCTTCTCTCGTCGGCGACAAGATAATGGCACCAAGACGACGGCAATATACTACGCCCGCCTGGAATGGCTCGACACGGCAACACAAATCGACCGTCCGAAGCACGAAAGAACTGGTCCTTATTGCCTCCTTCCATGATGAACTGTCGAATCGCCGAAAATGAATCTTCCGAGCCTCGAAATCGTCGCCTCGAGTGAACAAGGAAGTAATGAAATGCGATTTTTGCAATTGCGCGAAAGGTGTGATCGGTAATGACGAACTTCGTGCAACCCCGCACGGTTTGAACGCCTGGCTCGATATCCGGCTGGTGTTCGAGGCGCCCTCCAGGCAGCACTGCGCGAACAAGACTCACGAATTCATTGAAATACTGTTTCGAGGCAATTATGCGGGCGCTCTTTGGTTGGACACCGGTGCGCTGAATCTTCTGGTTCAAATCAGCTACCGACATTCCAGGAAATAATTGCACATAATCGACTTGGCCCTCTTCATCCTTGAGTACGACTTGATCGACGTACTGTACCATTGTTGGATCATGCGGGTCCTGGGCTACAAGCTCGCTATGATCGCCCAAGTCGACGGTTGTTTGCGGTGCGCGTGCGCCTCGCACGCTCCTTAACTGGCCTGCCTTGCGCTTTCGCCCTCGACGGCCTACGAGACCTATGCGATTTCGAAATAATGCTGGTATCCCACTTTGTAGGAGCTGCTGCTCTGATCGACCGATGCGGCTATTACATTCCACGCAAACATGCCGAAATCTTCTGTCACCAGTGAATTCGCCTAGGGCTGCCGGGATGATATGATCGCCAGCCCCCTTGGACTCGACTGTCGCGGAACAGTAGATGCACAGCATCGGTGTTTTCGACATTCCACAGATTTTATCCAGCACCGTTACTCTGTCTAGGCCCTGTGAGATTTCTGAGGCACGGTGACATCGACCGCCGCACTTGTCAATCGTTACGGGAATATCAAGTATCCCACGCTCGCCTGGCAAGCCAAGGCCAAGCCGACGAGCAAGAAACATGACGCTAAAGATCCAAAGTGCCAGCGTCGTGATGGACATTTCGCCTCCCCGTACTCAGACGCCTAGAAACGCCCGCCACGCGACGATACCCCGTCCGACGCCCATCTGACCCCGGAATCGCTTAGAATGGCTGTACGGGGTTTGTTTGGGTAAGGACGTGATCCGCGAGGCCGCCCGGCTCAAGCCCGCGTCTACGCCTGTATCAAATTCTATCGTCTACTCCCACGTGTTCCAACGGCTGGAAGGGCGTAGATGACGGGATGCTATGATTCCGATGTGGGACGAGGCAATGGAGTTCTAGCGATGCCTTGGGCACCGAAGACACACCGACAACGAAAGCGAGAGCGGGATGGTACGTCCAGCCCGTTTTGGGGCAAGCGCACACGAACGGACGCGGATCGCTTCCGATCAACCGCGGCGTGGCAACGATTTCGTAAGCAGTTCCGCCGGGCGAATCCGCTTTGCGCCAATCCGTTCGGAACACATGACGACGTGGGAGGGCTCGTACCGATGGCTCATGTGCATCACATCGTTCCGATCAATGAGGCACCGGACCGCGCGTTGGATGAATCGAATTGTGTCGCGCTGTGTGAACAGTGCCACAACCGTGTCGAAGGCATGGTCAGGGCAAGAGTCGCAACATGCCATCTGTTTGGCACTTCTTTAGTGGGGGGCCTCTAATCTTGGGGGTCTCCGCGCCTACACCCAGCGACCAGCGCGCGCGAGAAATCGCAGGTATTGACCTGGGGGGGTGGCGAGACGGAGTGAAGTAAAAACAGAGTCGCCAAAATCGAAATTCTTCCGCCACTGCCGTCAAATGCCCACAGGGTCGGCGAGCGGCCAGGGGATTCGGCAAAGGGCTGCCGTTCGAAAATGACTTGAAAGAGACCCGGTGCTTGTCTGCATGAACAGCGTAGTCGTTGCCAACCCTGATCATCTGGCGGCCATGTGTGCAGAGCGTAAAAGACGGGGGCAAACGACATGGGTAAACGAGGACCGCCGAAAAAGCCGACAGCGATCAAGCGTGCCGAGGGCAATCCAGGACACAGGCCGCTGAACGATCGCGAACCGCGACCAGATCCCTCTGCTCCAAAGTGTCCGAAATCGCTGTCAAAACGGGCGAAGGGGGCGTGGAAGAAGGTCGTTCCGCAGCTGCGTCGAATGGGAGTCTTGACTCAGATCGACGGCGAAACGCTGGCCCGATATTGCACGTTGCTCGCCCGATATTGGGATGCGGAAGACTTCATCAAGGATCATGGCACCGTATTTCCCTTGCGGGATGAGAATGGCAAGCTGAAGTACCTGCAACAAGTCCCACAGGTCGGAATGGCCAACAAGCTCGCAGTCATGCTTCTTCGGATCGAGCAGGAGTTTGGGATGACGCCTTCCAGTCGCTCGAACATTTACGTTAAGGGGTCGCACGGCACGGAGATGTCGTTGGCTGAGTTCGCGGCGCTCAAGCCGCAGTTGAAGATCACAAACGGTGGCGCGTAGCCCGACAATCCTTCCTGGCCCAGTGGGCCCCCATCGACCGCTGGAACGCTACGCAGATCACCACGCAATTGCAGAACGAGGGCCACGAGGTCATCGCCTTCGGGCAGGGTTACCGGGATATGTCCGCGCCGACAAAGGAGTTGGAGAAGTTGGTCATCAGCGGCAAGCTGCGTCACGGTGGGAACCCGGTGCTACGCTGGATGGTGTCGCACGTGAGCGTGGAGACGGACGCCGCCGGGAACCTCAAGCCGTCGAAGAAGAAGTCCACCGATCGCATCGACGGCATCGTGGCCGCCATCATGGCGCTGGGTCGGGCCTTGCTCAAGGACGAGAACGCCAGTATCTACGAAACGAGGGGGATTCTCATTGTCTGACTGGGCCGATGACCAACAAGCTCGCCCTCTCACCATGGAAGAACGGGCGCCCGATCGAATCATTCAGGAATGGGCTGCACAGCCCATTCGTTGCGTTGGAGAAACTCGTCGAGGCAGACGTGCAAAAGATGAATAATGCCTGTGGCTAGATCTCGCTGAGTACGGATCAGCTCGCTGGTCTCCTCGTCAACTATGCCGGTCTTCGAAAAATGACAGGCAAGTGTCGCAGATGCCCACAAGTACGAGTTGTTAGCATAGTCGTTTTCATGTTCGTAATATGGGCCACGATCATCCTCGTCCAGTAGGTGTGCTCGCGCTTTCTTTGCCGTCTTAGCATCGAAATGCCCGAAGCATTTGTTGCGAATTGTCCACATTAATTTGATGCGATCGGATTTTCGTTTCGCCGTAATTTCATCCCAAAGCTCTTGTAGCTTTGGCTCACGATCGAGCATGGAACGGAAAACATGGTCTGAACAGTGCAGGTCCATAATCATTTCGATCGAACCTACTGTCCATCCGCAAAGAGTAACAAACGCCACCGTACTTTCCGTCGAAGTGGGCGTCAATTTCCCATCGGGATCATGGATACGAGCGAACCACCGAAGTGAACACCGCAAGAACTCAGCCGCGACCATCATTCGAATAGCAATAGGCGCGTTGTCATTGGAGAGCATTGCTTCCGGGTCCACAAACTGGAATTGTTGTCGTGTTTTGTGCATGCCTATGTCCCAAACGGTTAACTCGACTCCAGTTTTCGTGCCTTCAAGCGGTGTCCGTCCTCGCGAGGTTCATTCTCAGCAGGTTGGCGAGGACGAGCTGATCTACCTCGCGGCGACGTTGGTATAGGTCGTGATCCTCGGGGAGAGGCTGTCCGGCGCCGGTATCGATCCACACGTCGGACCAATCCTGCGACCATTCGCCTTCGGGGTCGACCGCCGCGTAGGCGGCCAACACGGCCCGGTCGAGCCGCTCGTGAGCCAGCCGGAGCCACGTCGGGCGTTCGTTGTACAAGTTGGTCAACGTCCGTTTCTTGAGATTCTTGTCCTTCGCGGCCCGCGCCATGATCGCCGATTGACGGATCAGCTCGCGCGCGTCTTCGGGTACATCGGAGAAGTCGTCTTCGGCGTCGACCGAGCGTGCGATTGGCTCGATCCACTCGGGCGGATTCAGCCAGCGCTCGCGCTGTTCGTTCAACTCTCGTGCCGCATCGCCTATCGCTTGATACAGCGGATCGTCCGTCGGCTCTTGACCCGGTGCCCACGGCAATGGAAACGTCTCGAAACAGGTGGTCGGCGTGTAGCGGGGCCGGGTCTCCAGTTGTGTCCCTTGCTTGAGTGCCCAGTGCTCGTGTATGGAGCTATGCAATACGCCGAAGAGATAGTCGTCTGAGCGTGCAAAGACAATGACTGCAGAGTCCGGAAGCGCTCTTCCCGATACCCACCGAAACATCCGATGCTTAGCGTGCCGGGTTGTCACGAGATAGCGAGGAAGACCCGAGACAGCGCGCCGTAGTGCCGGACGCGGTTCCACATGTATCCACCAGCGCTCCGCGTAGGCAGCGCGGCGGTTCATTATTCGTTTTGGTTTGACCCGTTGCTCAACTAGTCGAAACGCAGCCTCGTAATTTGCCGCCTCTCTCAGCGGAAGTTCACACCCAAAATCGACAATATACTCACCGCGTGCTCTCTTGTTGACGTCGAAGCCATTAATTCGAGGGCGCACAACGTCGGAGTTCTGCCTATCGTGCGGATTGGGTGATGCTAACAGCTCCCGTGCCTCCTCCCATTCAATATCGTAGGCTCCACCTTTTGTATCACCCATGAATGCTACCTGCCCATTCTCGGGCAAGGTCACCGCGTGGCTCGAATCGAATCCGGCTGCGAGCGTTGGGCCAATCTGCGAAACCGAACACCCGTCGAGCCTTCGCACGGTCTCCACGCCTGAATCAAATGCGACGATGGAGACGTGGACTGCCGCACCGTCGAGAATCCAATGCCTGTCTCCCCATGCCGAGAATATGTCACCGGATTCCTTGATCCGTCTTAACACTGTGCGGTTTGCCCCACCGCGGATTCCTTGTGTCGCAAGCAATCCGGCCCGTGTGTCGGGCTTGAGTTCGATTGCACGTCGCGCCAACTCAAACCAGTAACAGCAAAGATCGGACGGGTTAGGGATATCGAACGTACTGAACATCGCCTTGATGTAACTGTCTTCGAGGCCTTGCTGTCGGAATACCTTCGAGCCCAGAAACGGTGGATTCCCGATGATGAAGTCCGCCTCGGGCCAACTCGCGCTTTTGGGCTCGTCCGGGTCCGACAAGTCGAGGATCGCGTCGCGACACTCGATGGTCTGCAAGGGTTCGAGGATCGGCGTACGGACGCCTTCGATAAAACCGTTGTCGCGCATCCATTGCAGGTAGCCGATCCAAATGACGACTTGTGCCAGCTCTGCGGCATACGGGTTGATCTCGATTCCGTGCAGTTGTGTCGGGCGCACCTGCGGGAAGAGTCCGAGACCGATTTCGGGGCGCGCGGCGAAAGTCACCACCTCTTTTTCCAGGTCGAGCAATTGCTGAATATCAGAGAGTCCCTGGACGCCGGGAGAAGTACCAATGAAGCCGTGGTGCAAATTCTGAACAGTTTGATGACCACCAACCTGCTCGGAAAAGACGTGATTGTGCAGAGTGGAAATTTTCTGCATGAAGAGGGGGAAGAGACCGTGCTGGAATTTAACGTCCCCGAGGTGGCCGAAGGTATGAAGGTTACGATTGAGAACAGCGCGGGAGAAGTTGTGGATGTCATAGAATTTGGCGCCAGCGGAGCGGGGTTCCAGTCGGTGGTCTGGGACGGGCGCGACAGCAATGATGACCTGTTCACCAGCGGCCAGTATGTTTTCCGCGTGGAGGGCGTCAACCTTCAGAACGGTAAAATTCTCGGCCAGCCGCGGAGTTTTGGACGTGTCACAGGCGTCACTTCCCTGAGTGGAACGCCGATGCTGATCGTCAACGGGACACCGATTTCGGTCGGCCTGGTCCAGGAAATACGGGAACCGGGCAACTGACCGGCCCATCAGAGAGACAATGATGCACCGATATACAATAGGAAACAGGCGCCGCAGTAGCGGCAGATCTGGCAATCATGAAAACCGGGAAACACATGGAGTCACTATCGCAATTATAATGTGGCAATGATACAGGCAGTACCATGTTTCAGGGAGGACACTGCCGTCAAGGACAATTCGACGGCCCTATGGCAATCAGGTGGACTATTCGAAGGATTATAGACGTGTCGAAGGAATGCGCACATTCAACGCATCGGGCTGTGAGATCGCGGAGATAGACGCGGCACACAGTCGCATTTCGACGGAGGTAAATAAGCATGGCAATCATTCGGTCCATCTTTGCGGGCATTTCCGGTCTGCGGAGTCATCAGACCTTCATGGACATCATTGGCAATAACATTGCCAACGTCAACACCATCGGCTTTAAGACCGGCCGTGTGACGTTTCAGGAGTCCTTCGCGCAGACCCTGCGAACGGCGCAGCGTCCCGGCGATAATTTTGGAGGGGTGAACGCCCAGCAGTTGGGATTGGGCGTGAACATCTCCAGCCTCGATACACTCTTCAGCCAGGGCGCGTTGCAGACCACGGATCAGTTGACCGACCTGGCCATCCAGGGTGATGGGTTTTTCATCATCAATGACGGATTAAACGACTCGTATACGCGGGCGGGGTCGTTTACTTTTGACGCCAACGGCGCACTGG
>JADFIX010000115.1 GCA_022566435.1 Planctomycetota bacterium | reverse complement strand
ATTCCGCCCAAGATCAACGACCCGGATTTCGAACGCATCGACTGTGAACCGCTTGAAAAACGCGTCCGAAATGAAATTGGTGCCGTCATCCGCCCTGACCACCTCGATTCTCTACCAGAGACCATTGAAAGGTTGTGCCGGGATTCGCAGGCCTACCGCGAAAACATCTGCCGGCTGCGCGCGGAGTACATCTATAATGTCGGGTGTAGCGGGACGGCCGGTGCACAAGCCATCCTCGAACTCGCCCACCAACCCGCGGGCGTTTGAGCCCGCACAAACCAATGGCGCGGAAATTTGCAACAGCTTGTGTTTGATAGCGCCCGTGTTTCTTAAAAACGCCAACCTGATGGAAACGGGCGAGACGAGTGAAGAGACGGCGGACATGCCCACCGACGCCAACGGTAAACGTCCGCGGAACATGGGGCGCGCTGCCCCGGACGTCTCTCGATTCATAGGATTCCTGAAGAAAAACCGCGCGCCCTGACGCCATCAGGAAACGCACTGAACCCTTTCAACTGCCCAACCTGGGCTAATCACATGCGAAAGTTCATCCGATAAACGTGGGTGGAGACGCGAAAAACGGGACAATCACTGGCAGTTCACGTGGCAAGTCTGTCAACGTGTTGCCCGGAGGTTCGCCTTGCAGGAGTATCTGTCGATGTCATCACGCAGTGATGTGGCAATGGTGTCCCCCGACCGGGATACCACGTCGCCGGGATGGGCGAAATCGTTAGCCATCCGATATCTAGCCGCACAGGTCGTGGTTTTCCTCTTCTTCAGCCCGTACCTCGCATATCTATCGACCGATCACATTCGCAATACACGATACTGGCAGGCGAGCGACACCGCTACGATTGCAGTGTGTATTGGCCTGCTCACGTTGGGATGTGTGCTACTCAGCGAGATCGTCCGCCTGGTCAATCGCCCCTTCTTGACGACGCTATTCAACCATTGTTTTGTGCTGGGGCTTGGTCTGGGGGCGATCACCAGCTTCCAGTACCAGTTCTACTACTGGCGACCGCCCGTGTTCAGCAAAATTGCATGGCGGCTATGGGCTCACTCGGGAGTCATCGCGTCTGTGACCACGGTCGTCATGATGGCAGTGGTGGCGTACTCATTGGCCAGACGCCGTTCCGGACTGGTGCGCCGCTCCAAGCAAGTGTGCCTGATCATCTCGCTCGTACCGTTTGCCGTCATACACTATATGTTCCAACTGGCGACATACCCCGCCAGGATGGATCCCCGTCCGTCTCCTGTCGTGAGGGATTCTCGTCCACAGGCGTCGCTGGTGCGAGCGGCGGCGGCGAGTGATGATTCCCATCCGATCTACCTGTTTGTATTTGACGCGTGGTCTTACCAGCGTACGTTCAGTAACGGTCGTCCACGACCGGAGTTCGAGCATCTTTCGGCCCTATGCGAACAGTCGATGGTATTTCACGAAGCCCGCTCGACCGGGCCGTACACCGGTGTGTCAATACCCGGACTGTTGTTTCAGACTGATCTGCCGGTGATCCGCCTACGGTCGGATGGCCGCGTGGGTTTCGAGCGGGATGGGCGCTTTGTCGATGCAAGCGAGTTCGACAGTCTTTTTTCCGTTGTCTCGGGGTTGGGGTATGACACGTTTCTGAGTGGCGTCAAAGTACCATACCGGACGTGGCTAGGAAATCGAGTCGATGTCTGTCGTCAGTACCGTTGGTATGACACCGGCTTCGGGTTCTCACGACGTATGGCGGCTCATGCACTTGACTCGACACGGTACTGGCGACCGCCCGGCATCGTGGCCCTGGACGACAGCCATCGCCCCTATGAAGGTCTTTCTGTATCTAACATTCGTCGCGAGCAGAAACGCGACATATTCCACGTGGTCGAAACACAGCGAAAGGCGACTTTCGCCATATTCCATCTTGTGATCCCGCATTTCCCGGCTCTGCGCAATGCGGACGGTACACACCGTGGGCCGTCGGAACTGGGCTGGGACAGCACCAGCATCCCCGATTACCGGGGAAACCTCGCTCATTTGGACGAGTTGATCGGGGAAATCGTGACGGCCGCAAAGCGGGTTGGACGCTTCGACGACGCCATGATCATTCTCACGTCCGATCATACGTGGCGATACGATCCGGCCCGCGACACGGGGGAGATCACGTGTCCCAACACCCACGTGCCTCTGATCGTCAAACTTCCTAACCAGAAGCGAAATCTGCCTGTCACCGGTCAATTTACGAACTCCAAACTGGGAGCCTTGATTGCTTGGGCACTACAATCGGACGGGAATTCCGATGACGCCGCTCGGTTTCTCACATCCAGGCTGGGTGTGGGTGTCATGAGCGATTCACTGAGTTCATCCGACGAGAGTGCGTCGCCTACCGAACGGCAGGACGCCGGCGGGCCGACCCGGACGACCGGCCCAGCCGAAGCCGAATCGGGGGTCGTATTCGCGCAAGCCCGTTAGGGCTCGCCGAACGTCGAGTGGAGAGAATGACCGTCGTCTTAGTATAGATAGGATAATATTATGTTACATGTACCTTGTCTGGCCTACCTCGATCCGGTTCTGATCACCTTCCTGCCGCAAATGGTAGTCGCCGCAGTCGTTGGTGGTGGGGTGTATTTCCGCGAACGCCTTAGTCGGTTATTCAATGTGTTCCGCCCCAGGAAGAAGGACGAAGAGCCAATCGGCGGGCAGCCGCAACAGCCAGCTGAGTCCCGCCCCGGCGGGTAGCGCAGAGTCGACGATAACGATGATGAGGCTTCCATCCCGCCTCTTTTCTTCGCGCGTGGGCCGAAATCCGGAAACTTCCGAACATCCAGCCGCCGGGAGCATAGGATCGCGCCACGGGGACCGGAGACGACGAAACTACGGACAATTCCCCTCGCTATCCGCCGGTCCGAACGGGTACTGGTCGCCTTGGAACGCCTTGATCAGGATCAACACATCCGCGAAGTTCACAACCGTGTTGATGTCACCGGGCTCCACGTCGGGCACGGACAGATGGGCCACGTTACCGTCCGGGGCGACAGTCTGACCACCTTGAAAAGTCTTGATCGCCACCACGGCATCGTCGATATTGGAAACGCCTTGCGGTGGCGTCCATTCGGCGCCGTCGAAGATGCCGACGGTATCGCCCCACCATCGACCACCGCCCGGTTGAAGCCCGGTCGGCACCGTCAGGATATCTGATTCAAAAGAACCGAGCACCATTCGAACATCGTATTCGCTGGTCGGCTCAACCGCGCAACCGGTGACGTGGAGTGTTTGACAGCCGACGGCATCCCAGTCTATCTCGGCAGCCGTCGCCTCGCCGCCGAGAAGCGCGACACACTCATCCGGTCCGACGAGCGGCTTGGGGAACTGCCCCACCTGGACAACCACCGGCGGCTGCACCCACCAGGAGTCGCCGAGCGAACCCGGATGGGGCAAGCTGGCACTCAGTGTTACCTCGATCTTCACTTGTCGACCGGGATTGTTCGGCTCAAATGAGATGTATCGGTTCTTCAGCGTATCGTGCGGCGCCTGCGCGGCAAGCGGCGTATCAACAAGCGTACATCCCGTCATGATGACCTTGACATTATCCACCGCGGCCTCGGGCACGTCCTTGTTGGGGCAGTCGGCAGCCGAGAACCTCAGTTGGAAGCTATCTCCCGGGGTCATGAGGTCGCTGAGGAGGAATTCGTGGTGAATCCAGCGAGGACCCGCGGTCTCCACGGTTTCCACCGTGAACCAGAAGAGGCCGTCCTCAGAAACGTCCACGATCAGTGCCGGCGAGATTCCCGCGGCACGCTGCTGCGCGAAGAACCAGCGGTCGTAGCTGACCCGGACATCCTGTCCGTTGATGGGAATCACCGGGGACGTTAAACGGTATGGACCGCCATCAATATCCAGAGTAAACGGCGATCCGCCGGGAAGACCGTCTCCCGTGACGTAACAATTACCGTCTGCATCGTTTGGAGAATCATTTCCCGGGGCGAAGAAAGTCGGCGTCGGGGCGACACGTTGCCAATCCCCGACCTGACCAGCAAAGCAGGCGAAGCTACCAATGGTCCAACCAAGGTCGGCGGCGAACGAGTCTTCGAATACGGTCTCGATAGTCAGTGCGACCTCGGCTTGATACAGCACGCCCGGTGCCAGCGGCGGATCCAATTCCGCGCGACCGCCGACGGTGTCTACCCGCAAGTAATAATCGACATGCGAGCCGCACGCGGCGGGCGGAAGAGTCACTTCGAACAGACCACCGCCCAAGTCGGTTAATGGAATCTCTACGAATGGCTCCGTTTCACCGCCCACGCGAACAAAGGCGGAAGCGGTGGCGGGATCGAGATCCTCGCAACTCGCCTTGATGATGGCGTCAAACAGCGTGCCGACATCCGGATCGACAAGATCAGGAAGTCCGTCGGGATAGGTGAAGGTGGCGTTCTGATTTGCCACATGAACAATGTGCAAGCCGGTTTGAATATCGCTGACGGCCACCCTGTCGTTGGCGAGAAACGGATAGACGCCCCAAGCACCGGAAAATCCCCCGACGAACGGCTGATAGTAAGTCGAATACGTGCTTAGATGTTGGAGCGAGCCTGACGGCAATATCTCGTAAATGAGCAATCCTGTCTCGAAGAGCGTCGTATAAACCCGCATCCCATCAACCACGACATTGTGATAGCCGGTTGACGTGGCGGGCGGGGCGATGGTCTGACGAAGAATGACATCCACGCCCAAGTCGGTGGGCATTACTTCAAACAGTTGCAGCGCACCGCCGAGAACCCGCTGAGTCGTCACTACCCAGCGACCGTTCGCCGACACCCCCACCGAATGTGTGGCCGGCTGCGGTAGACTCGACCCGAGAAACTGCGGCGCCAAAGAATCAATCGACGTCACGTCATATACGAACACGCCGGCGCCGCCGGCGGCGACGTAAAGCCGTCCGTCGGCCACCGTCATGTTGTCCACCAGACTCGACCCGACGTTGATCGTCCAAAGTGCCGCATTGATGGTGGGCGGCGGTGCATCCGGATCATAGACCGTGAGATCCATAACCGCGAGTTGCGGAGTGGTACCGTTTGCCAGATAGAGGTAACCGTTGTCGTAGAACGAATTCTTGACGTCTTCGAAGCCCGGGACGGTGATCCATGAGAGGTGCGTGGCGTTTGCCGGATCGCGCACATCCACGATCTCGACGCCGTCGAACCCGTCGCCAAAGAGAGAAATGAACAGGAGTTCATCGCCGACTTTGACGTCCTCGGCGGATGACCCGGTGTTGGGGAATCCGACGAGCCACTCTCGAATCCTGACCGGATTGTCGGGATCCGACACGTCGAAGAAATTCACTTTGTTATCGAGGATCTGGCCCTGGTAGACGATGTCGCCGTCCGCCCACACATCGGCGTAGGCGCCGGCATCCACATACGCGCCGGTGCCGGGGTCCTTGTCGAAATGGCCGTTGGACTGGGTCGTCAGGGTCGGCACACAGGCCATCGAAACGGTCATGTCTCCCGATCCGGTCGCACCATTCCAGCCGCCCGCGCGAATGGAATAGCAGCCATCCTTGACCACCGAAATCGAGACGACCGGCGGTCCGCCGCCGGGGCCGCACGTGTCATCCCCGCAGCCGAGCAGCGTGCTGTTATTTGCCGGACACTCGCACGTCTCCGATCCGCCGTAAATCGCCATCATGGCGTCCATGCCAATGTTACACATGCTCACCGTCAGGACGCCGCAGCAGGGCGCAACGTAGTCGTACCACAGGTCCCCTGTCAAAGGCTGTGAGCCGGTGTCGCAGGTGACTTGCGCCGGACCATCCGTCGTGGCGCACCGATTGTCAAAGCGGACGGTGAGTTCCGGATCCGACGGAAGCAGCGCGGCGTTTATGCAATTGTCGTTGCCGCTGATGCACCCGGAGGCGGCGCAGCCGGACACTCTTGCCCATCGGATAGACCTCCCTTCGCTTCGTGCCCTTCTGAAGCAAGCACAGCTGTATCTCCTCCTCCCGGCAAGTTTAGGACATGACCGTCCGATATCATCTCCTCCAGTCCTACCAACCGAACTTCTTGCCGTTCACTGCTGAATCCTCCTCTGTAAACGGTCGATGCCTCGTCTGTGCGGTTGGTTTCAGCCATTTGTGAGGACCGGTCCGGACGGGGCTACCACAGACCATGACACTGGAAATTCTGACGGCTAAGGAGCTCGCAAAGCTGATGCGCGTGTCACCGGACACGATCTACGCTCTTGCTGCGCGCGGCGAACTCCCCGGCCGTAGGGTGGGCCGAATCTGGCGATTCCCGAAGGATGCCATCGAGACATACATCCGCGAACAGATATCGCCGCTTCCGGTGACACGCGATCGACTGTGGTCCGACAGTGAGCGTCTTGCGTTCGGATCTGCAAACCAAGCCAGTTCTGCTGAAGGGATGTCATAGGATGGCGGAGATCAGCAGGAGAATCTTGCTAGTCGATGATGATACGAACTTCCTGAGCGCGTTGCAGAGGCGCCTCCGCAAGACGCTTGACATTACAGTAGCGACAAGCGGCCACGAAGGACTCGGTATCCTCCGGCGCGGTCGCACCTTTGCGGTCATCGGTACTGACTACCGGATGCCGGGAATGGACGGGATAAGGTTCCTGCACGAGGCACGCCGCATTAGTCCGGAGTCCGTTGCCTTGATGCTGACGGGTTGCGCGGAGCTGGATGTCGCAGTCGCCGCTCTGCACGAAGGGGCCATTTCACGGTTCTTGAGTAAGCCATGTCCACTTGAGGTTCTGGAGACGACGCTAGCCGATTGCCTTGACAAATATCGATCTTCGGTCGTCGAACGGATCCTACGAACCGAGTTAGCCGAGACCAATGATGAACTCCATGCGCTGAATCAGTCACTGAGAGCAGCTTACGCCGAGGCGCAGGCAGCCAGCCAGGCGAAGAGTGCGTTCCTCACCAATATGAGTCACGAGTTGCGAACGCCGCTGAATTCGATCATTGGCTTTGCGGATGTCCTAATGAACGACCGCGATGAACCACTCGGACCAAAGCAGGCCGAGCGGCTGGGTCTCGTATACCGAAACGCCCGAAACTTGTTGACCCTGGTCAACGATCTGCTGGACCTATCAAAGATCGAGGCAGACCAACTCAGTATCCAGCAGGAGCCCGTCGACATCGCCGAAGTCGTGCATGAATGCGTCGCATCTGCTCGCGCTCTTGTGCGAGGTAAGCTTGTTGACTTAATCGAGCTTGCGGGCGAGTCGCTACCCGTGTGGACCGGCGACTCCGTTCGGCTACGCCAGATCATCACCAACTTGCTCAGCAATGCTGCCAAGTTCACCGAGACTGGTTCGATCACCGTCGGCGTCTCCGAGAATTCCGGGTTCATTCTGGTGACGATCGAGGATACGGGGGTCGGAATCGCTCCGGAGGATCTTACCAAGGTATTCGAGAGGTTCGAGCAGGTCGATGCGTCGAGCACGCGTCGAGCAGACGGAACCGGGCTAGGGTTGGCGATATCACGGAAGCTTTGTGAACTCATGGCCGGGGAGATTTCCGTCAAGAGTAAACCCGGGGTGGGGTCGTGCTTCACGCTTCACTTACCGATCGCTGCGCCGAAAACGCCCACAGCCCCGTCGCGCAGCGGGCCGGTGCGCGAGAGGAACTCCGATCCGGTCGTGTGCTCCGGAGAGGCCGAGTGAAAGAGTTGTGCAGTGTGTGGTCGTAATGATCGAGCATCGCGAGACGGGGACTGGGAGGTTAAGGCGTGAAAGGGGCAGCGGAAAAGAATCGCCCTAACCACAGACATTGGGCGAATCCACCATGAAACTGGAGCCATTGATATGACCGAGGCAACTGTCGATCCGGATATGACGGAACTCCTGGCTGCGTTCGACAAAACGCAACAGCCAACGATTCTCGTCGTTGACGACATCCCTGACAATCTGAAGTTGATCGCGGCTTTTTGCGAGCACGAGCCGTGGAACATCGTTACGGCCCAAAGCGCGAAGGAGGCGTGGGGCATCCTGAAGGCTTCGCATGTCGATCTTGCACTGCTGGATATTCAGATGCCCGACATCGACGGGCATCAACTATGTACGGCAAGCCGAAAACTTCCGGGTATGAGCAAGCTCCCGATCATCTTCCTGACTGCGGAAAGGGTCGACGCGACGGATGTCGTTGCCGGATTGGATGTTGGAGCCGACGACTACCTATGCAAACCGGTCGATCGAATTGAGCTACTTGCACGTGTACGCGCGGCGCTTAGGCGGAGTAAATGATTTTCGTAGCCTCCTTCTGAAGGAAGCGATCAGCGATGAAAAGTGGAATCTCGTAGTCGAAGTCGCGCAGCAGAGGCAGCAGCCGCACGCGAATACCGTGCGCTCCGGCGACGATGTTCGCCGTCTGCCGCGTGCGGGCGAACGGGCTGGCGTAGGCCGCGGCGAAGGGCTTCTACCTGATTCGAGACTTCGAGCCCGGCCGCCCGAGGCACGGCTGCATC
>JADFIX010000114.1 GCA_022566435.1 Planctomycetota bacterium | reverse complement strand
GACGATCACCGCGCCGGCCAGCGGCGTCGCCTGCGCCAGCGTCAGCTGCGCGTCGCCGGTGCCGGGGGGCATGTCGATGACCAAATAGTCCAGATCGCCCCAATCGGTTTGAAGGAGAATCTGCTGGACGTAGCCGGAGACCATGGGGCCGCGCATGACGGCGGGCGCGTCGCCCATCACGAATCCGCCGGCTGGTCGGCCAACTTCGAGAAACCGGCGACCTCGAACCCCGCTGCCCGAACCGCCTCCAACAGCGCCGCGACGCCCGAACACGCATCGTCTGCGCGAACCGTCGCGGACTTCGCCCGCAAACTCGACCGCGGCGGTGTGGCCGTCTCCCTCGGCCGCAAACTGAAGGGGCACGAACGAGATCAAGCCTAAGCGTGCTCTCTGGGGCTCCACGCTGACCGCCCCGTCGCCTTTTCGCCCCGGAATCCGCACAACGGTGGCGGCCTCGCCCCCCGCCGGTGTCGTACTCGCCTACCCTGCCTCTGAATTGGTGGTAGAATGCGGCCGGGCGACCCCGCTTTCTCGGCGAGCGGCACAATCTGCGCGGTTGGTCTGACGAAATATTGTGATTGCCTGACAGGCATCGTGTTTTCGCGGCGTCTAGTTGAGTGAATATGGCAGTGAAACCCGCCGAATTCGACCCGGAAGAGCCGGTGGTGGAAGCAGTTCGCGAAGGTGACCGTTTCGCGTTCGCGGAACTGGTTCGTCGACATCAAAAGTGGGTTCGCGGTGTCATTTTCGGCGTACTCGGCGACCCGGATCGGACGGACGACGTCTCTCAGCAAACTTGGCTGGTCTTTTGGCAACGGATCGGTGAGTTACGGGATGTAAAGCGATGGCGGCCCTGGCTATACCGGCTAGCCCGCAACGCGGCGTTGGACGCAGGTCGGCAGGTGTCGCGGCAAAGACGGAATTCGCAGCAATGGAAGCAAGAGACGACTTTAGTCCCCGGCCCGGAATCAGCGGACGTGTCGCTCGGTCGAAATGAACGGCACGCGGAGGTGCTGAACGCGATTCGGTCGCTGCCGGCGCTTTATCGAGAACCGTTTGTTCTGAAACACGTAGACGGGTGGAGTTATCGGCAGATCGCGGAGGTCATGGACATGCCGATTGATTCGGTGGAAACGCGGCTCGTGCGTGCCCGCCGGCTCTTACGGGAATGTCTAAAAGAAAAGCTGGATTGATCTCATGAACCCTTTAGATCCCAAAATCGAGCGATTGATTGTGCGTCAACTTGACGGCGAGATCACCGAAGACGAGCAACTCGAACTGAGCCGCGAACTTCTTCGCAATCCGCAGGCCCACCGGCTTTGGGAAGAATATCGCGCCCTGGATGCCACCGTGGGCGATGTGCTGGAAGACGTGTTGGGCGATCGGCATGCCTCGTTCGATCCCACCGCGATTCCGTCAACAGTGACCGCGACACGCCCCCAGTTTGTCCGCCGTCACTGGCTATTGCTGTCCGGCGCCGTCGCCGCCGCCGTTCTTGCATTGGCCATCCCCCGACCGGCGTTGACCCCGAACGATCATCCCACCGGCTTCGTGGAGAATACCGCCGCACAACCGATCCGCGTCCGCAACGATGTTCGACCACCGCGCCCGGTCAACGCGGGTGTGCCGATGAGAAATGTAAGTATGCCTAGCGTCCAACGGCAAACAGGCACCGATGTGTTCGGCGTTTTGGACGAAAACGGCAATGTGTATTGGATTGAAGTGGAGAGGACTCGAACGTTGCGCCGCCCGGCCAAGAATAGGGCCGGCCGCACGTCTCGCGAAATCTTGTAGCGCATCGCGTGTCAGGAAACCGCGCCGCGCAGTGTAAAAAATAGTGTGTAGGAATCGCTTTCAAGGAGTGAACCGATGAAGTGGATTATTGCAAGTGTGTTGTTGACGGCCATGCCTCATTGGATTTCGTCGGCGTTGGCCTGTCCGAAACACGAGGGTGCGAATGTCAGGACGAAGGTCGTGGTCGTCGGCGAAGCCGATGCGACGCCCGGCGGTGAGGTCAAGACCCATGTGGTGAAGCTGGTCGGCGACGGAAAAGCCGGCGACTGCATATGGATCTCGAAAGACGGCGAGGATGCCGGCGATCCTCAAGCCATCATCATCAAACATTTTGGCGGCGAAGATGGAGCGGATTGCCTGAAGGACGTGCGGTTTGTCGGCGTCGGCCATAAAGGCGATGAAAAACGGGCGTGGCTCGGGATTTCCATGGGGAACGTGACCGACGCCGTCGATGCCCAAACCGGTGTCAAGGATCGTGGCGTCATGATTCTCAACGTCGTCGGAGATAGCCCGGCGGACAAGGCCGGACTTGCCAAGCACGACATCATTCTCTCCTTCGACGGCGAATCGTTCGATGGCGATGTGGCGAAGCTGGCCAAGCTGGTCGGGGCTCACGAAGCCGATGACAAGGTCGAAATCGTGATCCTTCGTGGCGACCAGGAGCAGACCGTGCAGGCGGTCTTGGGTTCACGCGCGGGCATGGGTCAATTCGAATGGAAATTCGACTTACCGGAGCTTGCCGAACTGGAAGAGCATATCCACGTGCGCGGTAAGTTCCTCAGCAAAGGGGATGACGGCAACTGGGTGGTCACTAATCTGGGTAACCTCGATGAAATCGCCAATCTGCCGAAGATAATCAGTATGCATCTTCCCAAGAGCGGCTCCCGTCTTATCAACATGATGCACGATGGCGACCAAAGATCGATCAACATGGTGATCGTGAAGAACGGCACGACGCTGACCATCGAGCAAGAGGACGGCGAGGAGATCGTCGTCACCAGAATTGACGAAGACGGCGAGGAGACCGAGACAACCTACGCCGGCCTTGATGAACTGCAAGACGGTGACGAGGAGGCATTCGAGGCCTTCAATCACACGCACGGCGTCGCGGTGATTGATTTGGATATCGATGGTCTGCCCGACCTTCATGACATGGACTTCGGTTTCGCATTCAAGCTCGACTTGGATGATCTGGATGATCTACACGAGCACATGGCTGACTGGCGGGTCCACATCGAAGAGGCCATGGGCGAAGCCGGCGAGCAGTACGAAGGCGCCATGGTACAGCTCAAGCTCGCCCTGGAAGAATTGCGAGAAGGGTCGGGTAGCGCCCTGGCGTTGCCCCACTTCCCGATGAAGTCCTTCGTGTTTCGGAGTGGTGACGACGGTTCCGCAAAACGGATGCTCCGTCGCGTCACCGCCGGAAAGGCACGACAGAGTTTTGAGGTCGCGGTGGACGGACAGATCGAAGTGCTCATTCGCAAAGGCGATTCAGAACTGCGACAGGTCTTTGAGGACGAGGACGATCTTGCCGAGCGCGATCCGAATCTCTACGCCAAGTATCGAGAGCTGATTGACGCTCAGGACTAACGGAAAACGGATTATCGCAGACGACCCCTAAACGTCTCTTCCCGAAGGACGCCGGCCTGCCAGCGTCCTTTTTTTTGCGCACTGGGCAAAGCCGATAATTATGCCGCGTGAGTTCCGGTCACTCACGCTACGTCACTCGATCTTCCCATCAGGTCCGATACACCGGAAAATACCTTCCGATTTCAATTGCTATCAGCCGCCCTGTATTCGACACTCAACCCTATCAGGGCGATCCGCGCGAGATTTCCGTATTCGCGGCGCCCGCAGCCGAAGTAATAGGTCTCCAAGAGAGGGGGGAGGGCAAGTGATGAGTGTTCTCCGACAACGAGTCAAGACGTTTCTGAAGGCGGAAGACGGGCCGACTGCTGTCGAGTATGGCCTGCTTCTCGCGCTGATAATGGGCGCGATGATCATCACCATGGCCACCTTCGGTGAGAGCGTGAACGGTCTCTATATCGCGATTTCAACAGCGACCTCAACGCCCTAGTGTAGTTTCTCACGCTGTTTGCATCTTATCCGAGCCGCGACGGTGAGGGAGTGGAGCGCATTGGACGTCTCGAAAGCCTCAAGAACGGCATCGTTCCGTGATGCACCATTTATGAATCACTACTCTACCACGTCTGCGGCAAATGCATCGCGAAGTGGTTTAGCCGGACCGAGTGCAGCGAGTGTCCGCGGCGTGGCTCAACCGAGGTCGCGTCCACCACGGCCATCCGGCCGTGTGCCGGTGAATCGGTAGCGAAGTTCGCCTTTCACCTATCGCTCGCCTGCTTCGCGGCCACCCAGGAGAACGATTGGCTACTTGACCCACCAATAAGCTACTAATAGGCTACTCGACGGACAGGCGGTGATTTCTCGTGTTAACGCTCAGTCTAGAACGACTAAGAGATCTTTCGCTTCCGATAGGCACCAGCTGGCTCCTCGCCGACTGTATGGAGGCGCGCGGCAAGCAAGAGCTGTGGATGCGGCAGAAGCCCGAGGCCATCGAGGCGCTCCGCGAGCTGGCCATTATCCAGAGCGTCGAATCGTCCAACCGCATCGAGGGAGTGACAGTTGCCTCGGATCGCCTGCGGCCGCTCGTGCTGGGACGAGCGAAGCCACGCGACCGCTCGGAGGAGGAGTTGGCCGGATACCGTCGTGCGTTGGAATGGATCTTCACCCGCAAGCGTAGGGTCGTAGTCACGCCGGCCGTCATTCAGCACCTGCATAAACTAGCCCAACAGGGAGCTGGGGACGCGGGGAAGCTCAAGACGCGCGACAACGCGATCGTCGAGATTCTGCCGACGGGCGACCGGCGCGTCCGTTTCAAGCCGACTTCCGCCAAGGGCACACCGAAGGTGCTGGCAGAGCTGTGCAGCTCCTACGAGCAGATTTGCTCGGATGAATCACTTCCACCGCTGCTGACGATCGCGACGTTTGTGTTTGACCTGCTGTGCGTCCACCCGTTCCGCGACGGCAACGGGCGAGTGTCGCGCCTGATGACGGTGTTATTGTTGCAGCAACACGGATTTCAGGTGGGCAGGTTCATTAGCCTGGAACGGTTGACTGAACAGCGAAAAGAGGACTACTACGCCGTGCTGCAGCGGTGCTCCGAGGGCTGGCGGGACGGCAGGAACGAAGTTGTCCCGTGGTGGGACTTCTTTCTCGGGGTTCTGCGGAGCGCGTACGGGGCGTTTGAAGAACAGGTCACATCGTCTAGCCCGCGACCGGGAAAAACTGAGTTCGTACGACAGGCGGTGCTTGCGCAACCGGACTCATTCACACTGGCCGACATTGCCGCTCAAGTACCTTCCGCCAGCCCGCCGCTGATCAAGAAAGTGCTGGCAACCCTGAAGAAAGATAACCGAGTGCAAGTCGTTGGCCACGGCCGCGGGGCATACTGGCGCGTGATTCAGTGATTCCACACGGGTAGAGCCGGGGGACATGAAACTCCGTGACAGGGGTTGCGGCATTGAAGGCTTCGGCCGGCGATAGTCTTGCGCTTCGCCATCGCTCGCCCGCTCGGGACCACTCGCGTGTTCACTCCAAAGGTCTGAAGCCTGCAACCGGTGTCCGCTTCGCGGACCTGCCGGGCCTTGCTATACAAATGCGTTAACTGCGTCACATAACCAGGGCAGGCCTGGGGTTACTGTCAAAGCGTATTCTTTTGAATCCACCGTTGTTGGGTCGGGTCGGAACTGTGAGATGAGATACTGCCACAAGACCCTAGTATTGTTCTTTTTCACCCTGTACGCATCATCGATTCCAGTTGGTGCCGAAATCATCGTCGAGCCCGCAACAGTTGTCATCGACGGAGCGAGCCAAGTGGAACCAGGCGACTACTTCTACTACGACCTCCCTTTAGACGCGCACACACAGCTTGTCGCGACGTTCAAAATTCAGGGTGGTCTGGACAACTCGCTAATGGTTTGGTTGCTGGACCCCACCAATTTCCAGCGTTTTAAGGCGAATCAACAGTTTACGTATTTCCCGGGTGCCAGTGGTGACATCCTTAGCACCGGTGATTTCAAGTTCGAGGTCCCGCAAACAAATAATTACTATCTTGTTCTTGATAACAGAAAGGCAGTGCTCACGGCACGCAAAGTACACACGTATTTGTACAAGATTGACAACGGTGAAACGGTTGCGAGCAAGGCAACTAAGGATTTCTATACCACGTTGTACAACGACTATTTGAAGAAAATGTTTGTATTTCCTGATTTTAATATATACGTCCGCATGTGTGGTTTTCCGAACGCGTTCTCGAGTCCGGACATCACGATGTGTCAAGAACTTGAGAACAGCCTGGAAAGCAAGAGTGTCGGCGAGGCCATATCGTTTGTATTCTTACATGAGTCCGCCCACAGTCTGCTGAACCTGTGGGACTATCCGCTGTACAACAATGAGGACGCTGCGGACGAACTTGCTACCGTCCTTCTGCTGGTTGGCGACCAGAAGGACAAGGCGCTCCAGGCCGCGAAATGGTGGGAGGAAAAATCGTCAGAAAATCACGCGATTGCGAAACATTGGATGGATGATCGCCATACGGTATCGTCGCAGAGAGCCCGAAATATCGTCAACTGGATCAACAACGAGAATGAACTGAAACGCCGCTGGTTCACACTGCTCATCCCGAAAATGCGTGATGAGATGCTCGAGCTCATGCTCCAAGATGAAAGCACTTCGGAAACGCGTCAGCTCATCGAGGAAGAGCTCATAAAGCGCCAGGCGATTCGGGAGCACCGGCGGTACACCGCACTGAAGAACTAACGGACAATATTGGCTGGAGACTGGTGCCGGTGACGTGGACACTCCTTCACCCGTTCGTATTGAGCACACTCAGCCGACTAACAGAAGAATGAACCGCTGGTCGGCGTTCCAGACCGAGGCGTCCCGGGTTTGGTCACCATGGCCATCCTTTAGGTTGTGGATTACTGGTTAGCTTGCCGCTTTTGGAACCACACCGGCATTGATGTTATTTCCCTTTAGCAGCAAGTAAACGCAAATCAGCAATAACGTAACCTGGAATTCCATTCCGCCCATTGGAAAACTCTCTGAAGGCACGAAGTTCCAGCTTCCCCAATGAACACGTGTAATGGCACCGATCAATACGGGAATACACATTAGTGCGCCAACACGGGTCATCAGGTCGCTCTTCTGATCTCGGCTAAACCCGCCCAGTAGAATCAGCGCACCACCGATAACCTCAGCAAGCGCTACCAAGACTAAGACGAAGGACGAGAGTTGTAGCATTTGAGAGAACCCTTCCAGATTCATAAACTTCAAAACGCCGTGATAAATGAATACGCTGGGAATTGTCAGGCGCATAACCCAGTGTGCGTAGGGGGCAAGTTGATCAAGTATTGTCATTGTTGTGTCCTCATGTAATAAGCGGTAGCGATCTACTGATTCGGGCCACGCGCGCACAAAGCGCTACCCAGTCACTGAGCTTGAAGCAGAGCAACTGTTCCGAGACCACCAACCATGACTTAACCAATGGTCAGCAAAATGACCAGTCTCGCGGACCTCAGAGTAGGATGCTAAAAGCGCATGGCCTTTGCTACCCCACCCACGGCCCGCATGTATCAGTGCGCAGCGGAGATACGTGCCACCGCCTCGTCGGTCGTCCAGACCGCATTGGCGATAAAGCGGAAATTAATCAAGGCGGCCAAGTAGCCGTCGCCTTCCGGAATTTGTGCTGCCGCGGTCGCATCCTTCACTACCGCAACCTCAAATCCCATTTCCAGTAACTCGCGCAAGTGCGACTCTACGCAGAGATTTGCAGACATCCCGGCGAGGATGACTTGGTCAATTTTCTGCTTGCGCAGTTGCAGCACTACGTCATTCTGCTCAGGACCGTACACCTTATGTGGCGAGGCGATGACGGTCTTGCCGTCCAGAATATAAGTCTTGTATTGAGGCATGAAATCAGCGCCCGAATTTTCGAATCCCTCCATTGACCACGATGATACGCGGTCAAACATTCCGATATTGTGCATGACTTTTTCTAGAGCACCCTCGAATTTCCATCCATGATCCGTCGGATAGTAGTAGTGCGGGGAGATCACAACTAGAATGCCAGCCTTCTTGGCCGCTTTGAACAGCCGCTCAATGTTGGGTACGGTCTTGTTGTGGGTGACACTCGCTCCAACCAGGCCCCAGGTCGCACCCTTCTCGCTCAAGAAATCGATTTGTGGGTCGGTGACGAGTAGCGCCACGCGGGGAAAATCCAGCTCCATGTTGCTCGGCGGCAGCCCTGGTTCGGCCGGCTCAGCGTATGGGTCATCGACAGCCATCGCGAAGCTTGCGAGAATAAATGCAGTTAGGACGATAAAAACTCTTGCTATGGTGATGCCTGTAGAGAACATGACCGTTCCCTCCTCCCGCGTCTTTTAGCGGGGTTAGCTTTGTCGTTATTGACTCTTAAGTGTAGTACAGGATCGATGATTTCGCCGAGCAGTTAACTTGATCCGGCCCAATCGGGCAATTAGGCGGTTTGGAATGACCGCTTGGGTCGTTTGCTGCCGTTCAAAACTCTACCACCCCAACGTCCGTATATGGACTCCTCCTCGTTTGCAAGCAAGCTGCTGTGGCGCACATG
>JADFIX010000113.1 GCA_022566435.1 Planctomycetota bacterium | reverse complement strand
CTCCACTCGAGCACCTGCGGTGAGCGAAAACCCTGCGGTGAGCGAAAGCTCTGCGTCGGGCGGGACTCTGGCTTGACTGCCGCGCGGTGTCCCGAGGGGTGCCCCATTCTTCGCGCAGCGAAGGGTGGGGGACGGACGGTTCCCCGAAACGTCTGCGGCTCGTGAATCCGTCCCCCACCCTTTCCTCCGCAAAGGATGGGGCACCCGCCAACAAGGCCGATCCGTATTCGATTACCTGCGAGAAGCCGTCAACGCACACTTCCACGATCAGCCCATTCCCTCGCTACTGCCCGCCGGGCCGTGAACGGTTACCCTCCGAAGGACGTGGGCCACTCATCGCCCGCCCCGAAGGATACTGCGTTGTTTGGGCGGGAGACCCGGTTATAATAGGCGGCGGAATAGGGCATTTGGGTTTGCCAGAACGAGAGTGGATCTTAGGGCGAAGCTGGCCCTTGATCGTGGGGTCGCGACCGACATGATGACGAAGCGAAGATTACGAGTGTACGCTGATACGTCGGTCTTCGGGGGATGTTTGGACGAGGAGTTTGCTGAGGATAGCAGAGCGTTCTTTGACGAGATCAGAGCGGGCAGGTTCACGCTGGTCATTGCGAGCGTTACGCTGCGCGAGTTGTTGGATGCTCCGGAGGACGTGCGACGGATACTGGCGAGCATGCCTGCTGAAAGTGTAGAAAACTTCGCGGCTTGTCCGGAAATCGTTGAGCTTCGTGACGCATACATCGAGGCGGGCGTCGCGGGACCCGGTTCGCTGGAGGACGCGGAGCACGTCGCCGCAGCGTCCGTGGCGGATGTCGACGTTTCACCACTGGAAGCGTTGCTTGTGGCCGAAAACGTAATGCTGACACCACTGTTTCGTGAAAGCGAAGACCGGCTCCAAGTCTCGGCGAAAGCCATGGCGGAAGCGTCGGGTGAAGCCGTAGAGGATCTGTCGATCTTCTATTCCGTAGCCGCTGCGAATGATCGACTGGACGAGTTGGCCGAGCAGCTTTTGGATCAGGAATTGGTTGAGGCGGCTTATGTGAAGCCGGCTGTAGAGATGCCCGACATGACGGACGTGAACGACATGGTTCCGTCGGCGATCGACGCTCCTCCGGCAAGCCCCGACTTCAATGCTCGGCAAATCTATCTCAATGCCGCACCGGCTGGAATCGACGCACGGCACGCCTGGACTTTGCCAGGTGGTCGGGGTGCAGGGATTCGCATCATCGATATCGAGGGAGCGTGGCGATTCACGCACGAAGACCTGGTCCAGAACCAAGGTGGCGTGATCGGAGGTACGCAATCGACAAATATTGGCTGGCGAAATCACGGCACGGCGGTCATCGGCGAATTCGGAGGTGATCGTAATGGCATTGGTGTGGAGGGTATCTGCGCCGACGCAAATACCCGCGTGATTTCCATCTTTGGGGGCCTCGGTTCCGCAGCTGCTATCCGTCAAGCTGCCAACGCTCTGAGTGCAGGCGATATCATTCTGCTTGAATTGCATCGCCCCGGCCCACGGTTCAATTTTCAGATCCGACAGGACCAGCGCGGTTATATCGCCATCGAATGGTGGCAAGACGATTTCGCCGCAATTCGATTTGCAACCCAACGCGGTGTGATTGTTGTGGAAGCGGCCGGCAACGGAGCGGAAGACCTGGACGATCGGATCTATGGCCAACGTCCCGTCGGCTTCCCCACGAGTTGGACAAATCCGTTCAACCGAAACAACCGCGATTCGGGAGCGATTGTGGTGGGTGCTGGGGCACCACCACCTGGAACCCACGGCCGCAATCATGGCCCCGACCGTTCACGACTGGGCTTCTCCAATTTTGGTGCGCTCGTGGACACTCAAGGGTGGGGACGCGAAGTCACCACGTGCGCGTACGGCGATTTGCAGGGCGGCGCCAACGAGGACCTGTGGTACACCGATCGGTTCAGTGGCACGTCAAGCGCTTCACCGATCGTGGTCGGAGCGGCTGGTTCCATTCAGGGCGTTCTCCGGGCTCGCAATCTGACGCGATTTACGCCAGCGCAGATGCGGGCACTATTGCGAAGCACCGGTTCTCCACAAACCGATGCACCAGGTCGACCGCGCACGCAGCGGATCGGCAACCGTCCTGATTTGCGACAGATGATCGCGAGACTTCCCGGTGGAGGTGGCGGTGGATCGCCCGTCCGTTTAGCGGGACTGTATCGTTATTGGAATTCGCGAATCGGAGACCATTTCTATACGACCAATTTCCGTGAGCTTGGAAATGGACGGCACGGATGGCGGCTCGAGGGCATTCAATGTTATGTGTTCCCTCGCCGCCATGCAGGTTGCGTGCCTTTGTACCGCTACTGGAACCCAAGAATCGGCGACCACTTCTATACCACTAACTTCCGTGAACTCGGCCGCGGACGTTACGGTTGGAGGTATGAGGGCGTTCAATGCTATGTGCGCACTCGCCGAACTGCGGGAACAATCCCATTATACCGGTATTGGAATCCACAAATCGGTGACCACTTTTATACCACCAACTTCCGTGAACTCGGCCGCGGACGTTACGGTTGGAGGTATGAAGGTGTGCAATGCTATGTATACCGCCAGCGTTTGCTCACGGTCCCGTCAGCCGACGACGAAGCGCAGGCGTCGCTCGTTCCCTCGACGTTTATGGTGGAGGATGATCTGGCCACCGAGCCCACTGTCAGCTTTGTTCCCGATTGCGCAGAGGACGTTGACAACGATGAAGCGATTTCTGTTCTGACTGGTCCGGCAGCCGACGAAAGCGTCGATGACTGCGCCCCGGATTCGTTCACCACATCCGACGATGTTGCAGACATGGCCGCCGGCTCCTTCGAAACGGTTGATACGGCCGAATCAGAGGACGGTGATGGTTTCGGGCCTGCGTCGTTTCAGGCAGAAGCGGAAACGGGCGAAAGTGGGGTGACGGTCAATATCAATGTGAACAAGTCGAATTGACAGGCCCCAGTGGATGATTACGGCGACCCGGTTGATCTCAATCGGGTCGCCTTTCATGTTCGATGGCTCGGCGCCCTGGTCGCTACGGTAGTGCATCCAAGGGTTTGATGTAAGCTGCTTCCACGCAGTCGCAACCACTCAGCCTTTTGCGGATTCGTTCTCCGATTTCAGGGTCCGCAACTTGCACTGAGAAGTACGTGGCAAGTTCCGGATCCGGAATCTGTGGATGAACCGGTTCCAGGGCAACCTTGCATTCTTCGGCAATATCCATCAACTCCTGCGTTGTGTCATTTAGCGGTTGCCGATTTTGCAGTTCGTGCGCGGCCTCTCTTTGCAGTTGAACAATGATTTGCATCGAATCCTCCTCTAATAGACTCGTACAGCAAGTCCGAAACCAAGACAAGAGCACCATTCTGGCGTTGCTTCTCAGACTTATAGCGATTCTAATCCCCCAAAGGATCGGAAGGCAATTGCCTGGCGACAATCTTGTGTCCACTTTGTGAGCCTAACTATAACTAGGTGGTTTTGGGATGGGCTACCTCTCTGCCCCGATCTACGGGGCACAGCGATGCGATTCGGAGTTCGATCTTGGATTGTAATCGTGGTTGTCACGGTCTGTCCGCTCGGATTCCGGACTGGCACCGACAGCGTGAATTGTTCACTTGCCAACGGGGAAAAACAATGCATGTCCCTCAGGATCCCTAAGATCGCATTAGGGCCCTGTCACTGTCGTGCAACTTTGGTGCATGTTTTTTCTCATTCACATGGACCGAAGTAGGAAAACGACATAGCCGGGCCAAATCAAAAACGTTGGTTTGACGCCACATCTGCTTGCGGACGAAGCGAATTCATCAATGCAGAGGATCGGCAGTCCCAAATTGTCGTCTCAAATCAAAGTGCCGAAATCTCATGAAAATGGGGTGCGAATAAGTCACGCTCGCAGGCAATTCTGCCCCCACCCGAAGCCCCTTAACGCGCTGCGGTGACGCAAGCAAACCGAAGTCAGCTGATCTCGGGGGTCGGAGGCGCGTCGGCGGAGGCGTCCGACGCAGGTTACGCCAATGATCATACTGAGTGGCAAGCCGCGAGTATCCTGTCCCTCTTGTCCCAGATTCAGGTAGACGGAGAACCAGATGTAGACCGAAATGGCGGATGGCAATTTCTACCGCCGGCTCGCGCCAGTGTCTTTGGAAAGAGCTGCCAAACACTCTTTCAGAGTGATGATTCCATCTCCATTTAGATCCAACTCATCGAATTCAGCTAAACGCGAGTCGGTCCATTCCAACGAATACTCCGACATGGCAACCTGTCCATCACGGTTCAGATCCCGTTCTCGAAACCAACCCGGTATGCCCGAAGGCAATCGTTCGTGGGCGGTTTTGAAACGGTAGATTCGGCGGCTGTTTTTGCGCTGACGCGATCTGTTGTCACTCTCCCGCCTAGGGGTGCCTTTGCTCCGCGGTGGTTCGATGCTCTTGACAATTCTTTTGACCCGATCTGACTCGATCCCCGCGTTCCTCAGACGTTGGGACATGAACGAACTCAAGGCAACAGGTCGAGACGGATCCATTCCGGCCTCGCGAATCCTCCGTTCAATCGTGGATCGTGACCGGTTGTTCGCGAACTCACTTGGCTCGAGCACTTTATTCCCGTTCGTGTCGAGTGCTACATAGAACCTCATTAGTCGACTCGCCTCTTCTTGCTGGCGGGCTCGACGTCCCTGCTCCTGGTCGATCCGACTGCTGTTCATGGGCAGCCTGGTCGGCCGCCTGTTCCGTGAATTCGCCATGACCATCACGATTGCGATCGTAGACGAGAGGATCGTCGCTCCAACGATTTCGAGCAAGTTCCTCGCGCGACAGGTAGCCATCCCGATTTGAGTCATACCGACGAAACCGTTCGTCGACGGTACGGCGATCCTGGTCGATCACGCGGACAGAGAAAAAATCACCGGCCGTCCCAAACCCGGGTACCCGAGGAAGGTCGTCCTCCACACCAAAGCCTGGTACCCGAGGAAGGTCGTTCTCCACACCAAAGCCTGGGACCAGTGGTTCCGCCGACGGGAAGCGCGGCGATGTAGTCCCGGAGCGACTTTGGTTATGGGAAAACTCGCGCACCAGTTTGTCGATCGGAACGGGCCGCGTCAGATCGATATTCTGGTTGGTTCGAGCCAAGGCCTGGATGCGAGCACCAAATTGACCTACGAGTTCATTCCGATCGATGGTGCCATTGCGGTTACGGTCGAGCCAACGCAGGAACTCTGCAGGTTCCGCATTAGGTTCAGGCCGTTCTCCGTCCGGCCGGCGAGTCGGCTGTTGTGCGAGCAACAATCCGTTCACAAACGTCGCAGTGGCGATGATAGCAGCCAGAAAAGCGTCCCTAGTCACCATTCATGTGTCTTTCGCGGAGGGACAGATTGATTGCCTAAGATTCTAGCACATCGTTAGTCGGAAGTGCCAATGCGCGTTTTGCACCTGCGATGACTCAAAGCCTTTCGTACTACGGGAGATACACAAAGCGCCGCACGCGACGTCTTGTGTTAATCGGCGGTTCATTGCGATTGCGTGTAGATAACGACCGTTTTTTCGGACTGACGTCGGCCAATTTGCGTGCGGAGATTTCATCGACTGACCGCACGAAACGGTTGGAGAGCATCTTGACCCTGCGTCGTCAGATCGACGGCGCGACATGACTTTTCTCGGCTCTGTTCCTTGCGTGTCGTTGCGCGCATCGCTCGGCAACCTGCTTCGTGCATGTGATTAGCCGGTCAAGCCGTAAGAGGTAACCAGTCTCGATCAAAGGTCGGAGGGATCAACCTCGGTCAAACAGGTCCAAGCCTTACGCAGGTTAAGCATCTCCTCACGACTTCCACAACCGACCAGTCTGCCATGACAGAAGACGGTTGGGTACAAGTTACACGTCGATCCGTCTTACGCTCTTGCGTTCTGCTGGCCTGCCGGCCTGCCGGGACTGCAACCCATCGCCACTCTCATCACGCCGCTAAATCGTGAGCTGTCGTGCATGTTGATCGATTCCTAGGTATAACACCTTGGTGGTTCTCCTGTTGAAAACGGCGTGAAAGCTTCCGGCCGATAGCGGAACCACTTCTGACTTATAAGCACCTCATCCCAGCTCTCCCAGAGGAAGAGGGGGCTTATTCAAAGCCCGGTAAAGAAGGCGGTCAGGAGACCGCCCAAAAATAATGCTTGGCGGGTAAAGCAGCCCGAATTTTTAAAAAGCCTGGCTCTTAGATCGTTGATGCAGAATCAAAATCAATATCAATCCATAGGAGTGTGTCGTGATTCGCTCACTGTTCTTTGCTACCGCTATTATGGTTGCGTCTGTCACATCGGATAATTTGGCGGCCGCGGATTCTGCCGCGTCTGCTCCGAATGTGCTGCTGATTGCGATCGACGACTTGAATGACTGGGTTGGCTGTCTAGGGGGACATCCACAAGCGAAGACTCCAAACATCGATGCACTTGCGGCTCGTGGGATGCTGTTTACCAACGCGCATTGCCAAGCTCCGATTTGTGGCCCGTCGCGGGCTTCGCTACTTTCCGGTCAATATCCGCATTCAACCGGCGTCTATCAACAGCCGGACAAAAAAGGACTGCCGGCGGATACCGAACGGTTTCGCGGTCACCTGCTACCTGAATACTTCGCTGGGCATGGCTATCAGACGCTCGCCGTCGGCAAGATCACCCATGGCTATCCGCACGACATCGCGTTTCAGAAATACGGCGGGAAGCTTGGCGGATCAGGTCCGAAGCCTGGAGGCAAGACTGTCAGGTTTCAGTTTTCGCCAGACCTGTCCATTCCATTTACCGGAACACAGACTGACTGGGCACCGTTTCCCGACATCGACGAGAAAATGCCCGATCACAAGGCCGCGGACTGGGCCATCAGGCAGCTAGGCGAGAAGCACGACAGGCCGTTCTTCCTGGCTGTTGGATTCGTTCGTCCACATGTCCCATTCTATGTGCCAAAAAAGTGGTTCGACCAGTTTCCGCTCGACGAGATCCAGATTCCGGAAATACCGGAGGACGATCTGAATGACGTTCCCGAAATCGCTCGAAGGTTGCACGAACTGCCACGCTATCCGCAACTCGAGTGGCTGCGTGAGAACGACAACGATCAGCTTCGCCGCTGTGTGCAGGCTTATCTGGCGTGCACGACGTTTGTCGATCATCAGGTCGGCCGAGTTCTGAAGGCTCTCGCGTCGAGCCCGGCGGCGGACAACACCGTGATCGTTCTCTTCAGTGACCATGGCTATCACCTCGGAGAGAAGCACCGCGTGTCCAAACATGGCCTTTGGGAGGAATCGACGCGTGTGCCGCTGATCGTGTGCCGTCCGGGTGAATCGAGCGGCGCCCAATGTGCGAAGCCGGTCGGGTTGATTGATTTGTACCCGACCCTGCTAAGCATGTGTGGTTTGCCCGCGCGAGATGCCAACGAAGGACAAAGCCTCGTGCCGCTACTGAAGGATCCGGACTCGGATTGGCGATTCGCAACGACGACAACCTACGGCCGCATGAACCACTCGCTGCGGTCGGAGCGGTATCGGTTCATCCGTTACGAAGACGGTGCTGAAGAACTCTACGACCACGACGTCGATCCGCACGAATGGACGAACCTTGCCGGCGATAACGATCATCAACGGACACTCCACCGATTTCGAAAGGCTCTGCCGCAGTTCGACGCTGTATATCACGCGTCGACAACCACTGGCCCAGTCAACGCCTGGTTCAAAGAGTCGTTCGTGCGACACAGCGTGGGAGCCGACGCTGAGGAAATGCCGCCGGTGTTTGATGGCAAGTCACTCGATAACTGGATGCTTTCTGACGGGAAGCCGATTAAGTCCGGCTGGGAGGTCGTTGATCGGACCATTCACCGCAAGCGGGGAAAGCAGCGAGCAGGTCACATTGTGACTCGGCACGAATACGGCGACTTCGATCTGTCGTTCGAATGGAAGATCGCCAAAGGCGGCAACAGCGGCTTGAAGTACCGCGTTCGAAAATACGGTCGCCGGACGTTGGGGTGTGAGTTCCAGATTCTTGACGACGGTCGGTCCGCCAAGAAACCCGGGCGTGGCAGCACCGGTTCGCTGTATGCTCTCTTCGAGCCGGATCCCGAGAGGCAGATAAACCCGGGTGAATTCAATACGAGCCGCATCGTCGTCCGCGGCGACGACATTCAGCACTGGCTCAACGGACGGTTGATCATGTCCGCGACCGTGGGCAGTCCGAAGTGGGACAAACGTGTTGCGTCAAGCAAGTTTGCCGGCACGCCGGATTTCGGACGCAATCGCTTTGGCCGAATCATGCTCACCGACCATGGTAGCGAGGTGTGGTATCGCAATTTCAAGATCACGCGGCCCAGCCAAAAATGATGGCGTCAGACTTTCGACTTGCGACTGTTCGACTTTCGATTTCCGTACGCGGACGTTATCAAGAGCTGATTTCTGGCACCTCGTAGCTTTCCCCGGCTGTGTGGGTAAACGA
>JADFIX010000112.1:6498-8515 GCA_022566435.1 Planctomycetota bacterium | reverse complement strand
CCATCGGCGCTCCGCCCACGCCCTGCACACGAGCTTGAGCGCAGTGCGCGCCAACCAATTTGCCGTGTTGAAAAACAGACTGCACAATCGACAGTTTTCCCGATCCGGGCTGCTGCACAAGGATTTCTGTATCGCCGTCCAACCGACCTTCCGATTCCAAGCGTTTTGTCACAATGTCTAGTTCCGACGAATCGGCAACTCGAAAAACTCCCATTCCCGCCGTGCTATGGGCCAGCTTTACGAAACAAGGAAACTTCTGAGTTTGTTGCAACTGTGCTCGCGTCCGCACAATCGATGTCTGCGGGTAGGGCAAATTCAGTTCGTCGAGCGTGCGAACGAAATCTGCTTTGCCTTGCATTTGATTGATCGTGGAAAACTCGGGCAGGGCCAGTCCGGCCAACTCCTGGATTTCATTTCGAACGCGAGCCAGCAGAAACCCTTGCTCGTGCGTGGCGAGAACGACATCGTAGGGGTCTCGCTTCAATCGGCCAGCGAGAAACCGCAAATACTCGAGCGGTTGTTTGGAATACGACGGGCATTTGAACCAGCGTCGAACGTAGCGCGAAAACCTGCACTGGCAAAGCGCAGACGGGTCCAACACGTCGATGATGTGCCGATCGCCAAGAGCGTACAATGTGTGGCGAGCAGAAGTGCTTGAGCCCTCGGTAAGCAGAATTCGGCAGCGTTTTGAGTTTTGAATGTTCTTTTGCACACCGACTTCGACGGATTAGAGTTCGTTTCCAGCTAGATTGACAGGCCGGTTTCCCCTGCCATCGCTCAATGATACCTTGGCTGCGATCAGTGGGTCCGAGTGAACTCGGCCCGCTATTTCGCCGAAGGGAAAAATAACGGCTCCCCGAACTTCTCAACACCAAATCGCTCGATCAATTGTTGTGTTGATGGAGTTGTTAAAAACTCGGCAAACTTCTGAGCGGCGGCGTGATGGACGTGTGAGTGTTTTTTGGGGTTCACGAGCGTCACGGAATAGTCATTTCTCAGCAGCGGGTCGCGCTGACAGATGATCGCCAATTCCAATTGGTGTTTTTGGGCGAGAAAGGTACCGCGGTCCGTCAACGTGTAGGCAAACTTTTCACTAGCGATGCGCAAGGTGTGAGCCATCCCGGTTCCCGCTCGAATGTACCATTCGCCCTTGGGAGCGATTTTCGCCACCAACCAGATCGCTCGTTCTTTCGTATGGGTGCCCGATTCGTCGCCACGCGAAACAAACGGCGTTTGTGCCGCCGCGAGACGCGAGAACGCTTCGGCGATGGCGGTCATTCCAAGCAGTTTCGCAGGGTCTGCCTTTGGTCCGACCAACACGAAATCGTTGTACATCACCGACCTGCGCCCGACGCCGAACCCGTCGGCAACGAATTTCTCTTCAGCGGCGGGTGAATGTGTAAACAACACGTCGGCATCTCCGCGACGTGCCAATTCCAAAGCCTGCCCGCTGCCGACCGCAACGGGCTTTACCGTGATGCCCGTCTGTTTTTTGAACTCGGGCAGCAACTCGTCCAGCAAGCCGCTGTCGCGTGTGCTGGTTGTGGTAACAAGCGTAATCGATTCGGTCGTTTCCGGATCTGAGCATCCAAACAGGGACAATGCGAATAGCATTCCGACTGCTTGGAGCAGCCGGACTGCTGGTCCATTGCATGATTTGATCAACAAGGCAGTAGAGTCCCTTTGCATGATTAGTAAACCATTTTTCCTTGGACAAAGTCGGCAGTGCGCGAATCCTTAGGTGATTCGAAAAACGGTTCGGTCGCCGCTACTTCAACCAGTTGCCCGTCCAACATCAGCGCCACGCGATCTGCCACTCGCCGCACCTGAAACAAATTGTGCGTGGCCCACACTACCGTGAGACCGCGCTGCCGCTGCACTTCACGAATTGTTTCTTCTACCAGCGCCACATGCGCCGGATCCAAATTCGCGGTGGGCTCGTCGAGCAACAACACGTCAGGAGACGCTACCAGCGCTCTCGCCAAGCACACCAATTGTGTTTGCCCACCGGAAAGCG
>JADFIX010000112.1:0-6488 GCA_022566435.1 Planctomycetota bacterium | reverse complement strand
CTCGCGCTTTGGGAAACAAGCGGCGTGAGTCGCAGTTGTTCTAGAATCGCGTCCACGTATTCGGATCTCTGGTGAAGCTGCCCACGCAGGCGCAGTGGAAATTCGACATTCTTTCGCACGCTGCCGCGAAGCAAAAGCGGGCGCTGAAATACCATGGCGATTCGCCGCCGATTCATTAGATCCAGTTCGCCATTTTGCACTGGCCGGTCGCCAAAACAAACGTCACCCTCAGTAGGCGGTTCCAGTCCTGAGAGAATTCGCAGCAACGTAGTCTTTCCCGATCCAGTCGGGCCCAGAACGCAAAACGACTCGCCCTGTTTGATGTCCAATTGATGAATGCGCAGAACGAAATCGCCCAGCATCTTTTGAACTTCTTCAAGATGGTATGCGATTTGACCGCTCATGCCGAGATACGAGCCCCATGAAGTCGCAAGATGGAAATATTGACAAGCAAAGCCAACGCCAGCAACACCGCACCGAGCGCAAGTGCCACAGCAAACTCGCCCTTGCTCGTTTCGAAAACGATGGCCGTTGTCAGCACGCGTGTGTGACCTTCGATGTTACCTCCAACGATGATCACGGCGCCAACCTCCGAGATGCTGCGGCCAAACGCCGCGGCAACCGCCAACAGCACACCGCCGCGCGCTTCCAACAACACCGTCCATCGGGTTTGCCAATGGCTCGCGCCCATGGCGCGAATCTGTGTGATCAGGTCACCTGAAACCGCGGATACTGCCGAACTCGTAATGCCTACAACAAACGGTAACGCCAAGACCGTTTGTGCCAGAATCATTGCTTGCGGAGTGAACAGCCACCCAGCAAAACCGAACGGCCCAGTGCGCGAGAGCAACATGTAAAGGACGAGCCCTACGACGACGGGCGGCAACGCCATTCCCGTATGCAGCAGCGCGGCTACGAACCGCTTGCCGCGAAACCTTGAAAGGCCCAGCCACACACCAAGTGGAATGCCGATGGCGGCGCTGATGACAACCGCGCAACTGGAGACACGCACGGACAGCCAGACAATTGACCAAAACTGTTGACCAAATTCACCCATTTGGCGTGCTAGTGCGAGTCGCACGGAGTGAGAAGCGCTCTAGTCAGCAGGACGGAAAAGGATCAGCCTAGGCAATGGCGCGCATTTGGACAAGGAGTTTGACGTATTGGCAGCGGGTCAGTTCGACGAGAAGACTTCACACGTAGGGCAGGCTGTGCCTACCGCAGAATGGTTTGGACGAAGACGGATTTCAGCTTCATGACGCGCAGCCGCATACGGCAGGCACAGCCTGCCCTACACAGTTCGTTGCACAAAAAAGGCGCTATGAATTTCACAGCGCCTTTGTCTTTCAGATCAAACTGAGTTCAGATCACACCAACTCGTGAATCGGGTTGCGATACTCAGACTTCAACAGATACTGGGGCCGACCGCTAGGATCCTTGATTGTCGTTCCAACCGTGTCGATGCCAAAGTTGTGATAAAGCGTGGCGAACACTTCCTGCAAGTGAACAGGGCGGTCTTTCGCGGTTTCGGCATTCTTGGTGGACTTGCCGATCGCCTGTCCCAATCGCATCCCGCCACCAGCCAGGAAACACATCGCCAGTTGCGGCCAGTGGTCGCGGCCAGCGCCTTTGTTGACGCGCGGCGTGCGCCCAAACTCACCCCACATCACGATCGTCACGTCCTTATCCATACCCCGGTCGTGGAGGTCTTGAATCAAGGCGCTCATGGCGATGTCCAGTTTCGGCAGTTGAGTTCTCAGCCTGACAAAGTTCTGGCCGTGCAGGTCCCAGCTACCCCAATTGAAAGTCACGGTACGAACACCTGCTTCGACCAAGCGGCGCGCGCGTAGGAAATTGCGGCCGTCTTTGCCGTAGCGATCGACGTTCGCCTTGTCTTCCTTGTTGACGTCCAACGCATCGGCCACTTTGCCGGACGTCACGACATCGACGGCTCGTTGCGTGTAGGAGTCGTAGGCCTCCATTTGTCCTTTCACGTCGGCCCCACGGCGCAACCGGTCGAGAGAGGCGAGTAGTCCCGTGCGTCCGTCTAACCGCTCGCTCGTAAGACTTCCGTTCAATCGAAGCTCGTTGCCACTAGGCTTGAAGGGCCGATAGACGGGTCCAAGGTAGCCAGCGCTTCCACCGTTGTAGGAGATGAATGGAGGAGCGCCGCTTCCCGCGGGTCCGAGCAGTTTCGCCACCACACTGCCAATCGACGGAGCGCCGCCGACGCTTTGCATCTCGCGACGGCCAAAGCCGGACTGGGTGTGGAAGTTGCTGTGGTCGTTAAACATGCCGACCAATGAGCGAATTACGGCAAACTTATCTGCCATCGTGGCTAGTTTCGGGAAGTGCTCGCAGATATCGAATCCCTCGACGTTCGTCTTGATGGGGTTGAATTCCCCGCGGAATTCCTTGGCTGCGCCCGGCTTCAAATCAAACATGTCTTGATGCGAAGGACCGCCACCCAAATGGATGTTGATCAGCGCTTTGGACGACGAGCGAATCCCGGCGGCGGCTTCAATTCGCAACAAGTCGGCCAGAGTTAGACCACCGATGCCTAACGCGCCAACTTGCAAAAAGCTGCGGCGCGAAACACCATCGCAATATTCTCGTTTCTTCCCTGAATTGATCGTGAACATAATCGTGAACCTCTTGTTTTGGTGGGATTTTGGAGGCAGGTAACTTGCAGTTATGTGGGGAATCAATCCACGACAACTACTTTATAGCCACAAACGAGCGAATGAATCAACATCCTTTTATATGTAATGGTCATTTGAAGTGAGTTCTGTAACCTGCAAAAAGCCGTTCTTTTTCCTAGATTTCCACTGCTTGAGTTGGCAGATTTCCGGTGGGGCAGGATGACGGACAGCTACTTAAATTCGATCCACGCACTAGAATCTTCTCCCACAAGTCTTCGCTGCTTTTTCGGAGAAAGAGAACAGCATGCCGGAAGTCGTCCAGGAGGACCAAGCCCAATCGCTTGGCCGCAAAGCGTCTTACTGGCGGCAAGCACTGCGTCGACGCGTTCTCAACTGGTTTGGCGCACATGCGCGGGACCTGCCGTGGCGACGAACGAGCGACCCGTATCGTGTTTGGGTTAGCGAAGTCATGCTGCAACAAACCCAAGTTGCAACGGTGGTTTCCTACTACGAACGATTTGTCGCGCGTTTTCCAAATGTCGAGACGCTTGCCCGCGCAAATGAGCGGGAGGTTCTCAAGCTGTGGGAAGGGCTCGGTTACTATCGCCGCGCTCGGCAACTCCATCGGACGGCAAAGCAAGTTGTCGAAAACCACGGGGGAGAGTTTCCAAGCGACTTCGAATCCGTGTTGAGTTTGCCGGGCATCGGACGCTATACAGCCGGAGCAATCCTGTCGATTGCCTTTGACCAGCGGCATCCAATTTTGGAAGCGAACACAATTCGGCTATTGAGCCGTTTGGTAGCGTCCCGAGAAGATCCGGCGAGCAGCGCCGGAACGAATTCTTTGTGGCGGTTGGCCGAGGACCTTTTGCCTCGCAAGAAAGTTGGGGATTTCAATCAAGCATTGATGGAATTGGGCAGCGAGATTTGTTCTCCCCGGTCGCCGAAATGCGCCGAGTGTCCGGTCTCCAATCTTTGCGAAGTGAACCGACTTGGCTTGCAAACAGAGATTCCGGCAGCCAAAACAAAAACGAACTATGAAAACGTGAATGAAGTTGCCGTGGTTGTGTGGCGGGGCAATCGAGTTCTTCTACGGCAATGTCGCGAAGACGAACGCTGGGCCGGCCTTTGGGACTTCTTGCGCTTCGGAGTGTCTGATTCTGGAAATCGCCGAAGAACATTCATTGCCAAAACCGTTGCCGACTGGACCGGCGGATTTGATCGTCATCACCGGTGATGCCAAGGCCACCACGAACGGCCCGGCCTGAACTGCTGATCCGCGACCGTCGTTCCCGCTCAGGCCGTCTTTTGAAGTGGACGAGCTGAAGGCCATAACCGAGGAGGCCCACAAATTCGGAAAGCTTACAGCCGCCCATTGCGTGTCCACGCAAGGCACCGTCAACTCGCTCGAGGCCGGCGTCGACATGATCATCCACTGCGTGTTCAAGGAGGCCGACGGCAGCGATGTCTTTCGCCCGGAGGTCGCCGAGCGCATCGGCCGGCAGGGTGCGTACGTGAACCCGACGCTGCATGTGGGCCGGTCGAGAAACTGGGTCTTGCGGCACAAGAAGGAGCGCGAGGGACTCACGCCCGAGGAGCAGCGGCGTCTGGACAGCGGCCTGCGCGACCTCGAAACGCGGATGGAGGACTGCCGCCGGATGCAAGAGATGGGCCTCCGCGTGGTAACCGGCTCCGACTCGTCCTGGGGCGACTACCAGCTAGGCAACACGGTGTACGAGGCCGAGCTGCTCGTTGCCTCCGGCTACTCCGCGACGAAAGGCGTGCTCTCGGTCACCGGCGAGGCGGCCAAGGCGTTGGGCATCGACGATGTCACGGGCACGCTGGAGCCCGGCAAAGAGGCCGACATCATCGTCGTCGACGGCAACCCCGCCGATGACATCAACGCGCTCTGGAACGTCAACGAGGTGTTTTTGGCCGGGCGACGCGTAGACCGCGGGTCGCCGGAGTCCGTCGCCGCCAACCGACAGATGCCACCTCGAGGCTAGCACCCGACCCTACGGAGATCGGCGAATCGGAGGAAGAAATGTCTGAAACGCAACCGGCGTTCAAACTCATCCGCGCGGCCCGGGTGATCGACGGTACCGGCAGCCCGGCGTTGGAGCGGGGAGCCGTCTTGCTCGAGGGCGATCGTATCCGCGCGGTAGGCAGCGAGGAGAGCATATCGGCTCCCGAAGGGGCTCCCGTCGAGGAGTTCAACTACGAGAACAAGACGGTGATTCCAGGGCTCGTGGACTGCCACGTCCATCTGATTGGAATGGGAGACGGCCGGGCCGGCGATGAGCTGACGACTCTCCCCGACGAAGTGCTGACTCTGCAGGCAGCCCGCAACGCCCGCACGCACCTCTTCTCGGGCGTCACCACCGTCCGCGACTGCGGAGCGAAGAACCGAACGACATTCTTGCTTCGTCAGGCGATGGAGATGGGCATAACGCAGGGCCCCAGGATGGTACTGGCCGGCCGGCCTGTGGCTATCGTCGGCGGCCACCTGAGCTACTTCGGCGTGCAGGCGACCGGACCAGATGAGTGCAGGGCCGCGGTCCGTCAGCTAATCAAAGAGGGCGCGGACTACATCAAGATCACGGCCACAGGCGGAAGCACGCGAACGTCCTTCGCCCTCCGCCCTTCATTCACCGTCGAGGAGCTCAAGGCGATATGCGACGAGGTCCACAAGTTCGGCAAGCACGCCGCGGCGCACTGCGCTTCGTCCCAGGGCATGTCAAACGTGCTGGAGGCCGGTATCGACACGATCATTCACGCGGTGCACAGGGAGCCCGATGGCACCAGCAAGTTCCGGCCGGAGATAGCCGAACGCATCGCGCGCCAGGGAGTCTTCGTCAACGCCACCCTGGGCGGGGGCCGGAACCGGGTCGTGACGCTGGAGAAGAAGATGCAGTCCGAGGGTCTCAGCGAGCAGGAGCAGGAGGAGCTGGACCGGATGCGACGCGGCCATGAGCAGAGGCTCGAACACTTCGCCAAGATGCGAGAGCTGGGCGTCCGGATGGCCGCGGGCTCCGACTCGGCCTGGGGAAAGTACAAGATGGGTGGCTTCCAACACGAGACCGACTCCCACGTCGCGGGCGGAATGACGCCCATGGAGGCTATCATCGCCGCGACCGCCGACTCGGCCAGGTCGTGCTGGGCCCAGGACTCGGTCGGTACGCTGGAGGCCGGCAAGCAGGCCGATCTTGTGGTCGTGGACGGCGATCCCTCTCAGGACATCAGCGCCCTGTGGGACGTGGCCGACATCTTCCTGGCCGGAGACCGCGTGGACCGCGGCAACTTCGTGTAGCCACCCATCGGAGCCGCTCACCCGCCACCCGACCCTTCCTTCGTACCGTTGACCCACCGGAGGTCGGCGGATTCGGGGAGTGGCCGGGTTCTTGACAAGAGTTGAAAGACACCCCTAAGATCGCGGAGCCCGTGATGCCTGCGCGGTTTATTGTCCTCCGCGCTGGTTTGTCTACCGTACGCGGTAGGTTACGTGTGTAAGTGGTACCCCGCCGTCGTGGGCCATAGGACTCATCATTTTCGTGCCCTAGACAGTCCACTAGGTATTGGCCTGTTCTGATGAGTTCTTACCGACCTACCGAGGGATGGAGAGGAACAATATCCGAGAGGGAGACACGACATCGGTCGAAAAGGTGGCCGATATCGTCTTGTCCACCGACGCACGCGCCATCTTCACCTATGGCAACCCCGCGGCGGTCGAGATGACCGGGTGCTCGACTGAGAAACTAATCGGCGATTGTCACAAGCTTCCAAGAGAAGTGGCTCGAACAGGCCGCTACCCTGGTGAGTGAGGACGGAAAGGTAACGGGCGCGCAG
>JADFIX010000111.1:1112-8518 GCA_022566435.1 Planctomycetota bacterium | reverse complement strand
GAACAAACCGGTGGGGGAAACTAGCTGGCGAGCCTTAGTTCCTTGTGCCCCGTTTATTGGGGCGGCTTGCTTCTGGGATAGCCCTCTATGTCTTTTTGTACCGCGGCGCGCCGTCCGGCGTAGTACCTGCTCCCAGGCGTGTCCTTCGCAGGTGTGGATGATCTGCCTGGGACTTATCCCGTTGGCTGCGAGACTGAGGACCAGAGGCTCGTAAGTCAGGTTTTCGGCCATCGCATGGCGATACTGCTCCACCATTTCCATGGCCATCTGACACACTGGGGCATCTCCCAAGGTGGTGCCCGCGGGCACGACGGGCGAGGAATCTTCTAGCGTCGATATGCAGGGATTCGAGGAGGTAACATTCATCGCCTCGTTTGGCGCGATTGACCCATCCGCATGCCTCGGCGTGCGTATCAAAGGGTCCTGCGAGAAGTGCATACCGTGAGTCGTCGGTTACTGAGACGTAGTAATTCGTTCCAGATGGATTGAAGCGGCATCGGCAAAAGTTCTCGTGTACTGACGCATCTAAACTACGGGATTCTGACTTGGCCTGTTTGTTCTTGGATTCATCGTTCATTTTGAAAAGAATGAGGCGGCGCGCTGCATTACAGGTGGCGAACAGAAGGCGCTACCGAATGATGCGATCCGCTTGGCCGTCCTCATGGAATCCGCCGCGACAAGTGAACAACCTCGGTTCCGCCAACATGGCGTTGCAGACAATCCTCGTCGCAGAAAAACTTCTTTTCGCCAAGCGGCACAAAGCCGCGCGGACCAATGACGCCGTAATCAAGGCCGATCGCGTCAAGGCCAAGACCCAACTCACGGCGACAATCGCTGCATTTCTTGGTTTTTTCTTCCTCGTTTTGCATGACGCGATGAAATAGCTGACGCTAAAGTATATTCAACCGTTTTGCGGGGGACCGCCTTTCCCAACAGTCGTCACTCCCTCGTGGCACCATCGCGCCCTCACTCAAAAGTGGTTGCAGCATAACAATGTTTATTAATTTCAAACGCCTGTGAATTGCAGGCAGAAGCAAGTCCCGCCCCTCAGCGACGAGAGGCGGAACCGGAAAGAGTACGAGACCCTCCCCTGCACGAGATGCCTCGTACTTTTTCTACTTAAAGATATCGGTTGTCGAAACGACATGTCACGATAGTCACCCCGCAAATCGGTTCAAACACTAAGAAGGCGGGCCTCTTCTGCCTGATACCAATTGGAACAAGGCGGATCGCAACGGTCCGCCAGGAGAAAATTAGTCGGCTAATGGCAACCCTACGTGCAACCTAGCGAAGCTTACCATTACATCACCCGCAGCAAGAAACGAACGCGCATCCTGTGTCACCTGGACCAGCCGCTTACTGCCAGGCAGATGGCGCACAAGATCGGCCTGTCGTTCGACGCATGCCGCGAGACCGTTCGCGATCTGGCACTTGCCGGTTTGGTGCGCTGTCTCAACGAGAGCGCCCGCCGTAGCCGGCTCTACTGGCTCACGCGGCCGGGAACGGCCTGCCAGAGGCGAGTTTGTCAGTATCTTGGAAGGGCGGTGCCAAAGCATTACCATCCCGCCGTCGACTGGAATCTCTACGGCTGGGTCTGCTACAGCCATCGTGCGACCATCGTCAAGACCCTTTCACAGCCCATGCAGCCCGCGGACATCAAGCGTAAGGCGAAAGCGCGACAATCATCACTGCGCATGAGCGCCAACAACGTTCGTGACGTCATGGGTCTCTTCCTAGCCCACGGGATCGTTCGGGCTATACAGCGGAAAAAACGCGCCCACCGTATGTACGAATTGACCGAGAACGGCCTGCAGTTCCAGGAACTCCTGCGCCGAGCGGAGGTGCCGGCGTGACACGGCTCCCATTAACGCCCAATCGGATTTACCGCATCGACGCCATCGACGGGCTGAAGCGCCTGGAAAACGAAAGCGTCGATCTCATCGTCACCGATCCACCCTACAACATCGCGGCGGCCGACCGTTTGACCATGAAGAGTGGCACGCCCATCTCCACGCTAAAGGTATGGGGTGCCTGGGATCGGTTTCATCCGTTCGATTACGACGTGCTGATCATGCAGGTGATCAGCGAATGCTACCGCGTACTCAAACCCGGCGGGGCGTTCTACATGTTCACCGCCCGCGAGCAGAACGGCGTCTTCGTGCGAAAAGCGGTCGAACGCGGCTTCACCTACCGGAATCAGTTGGCCATGGTCAAGAAGAACCCGATTCCAAGCCTGAGCAAAACGAACTACCGTAGCGCATTTGAGCTGTGCATGTACTTGACAAAGGGTAAGCCGAGTGTTTTCAATTTCGTCTCACAAGCCGAGTGCAAGAACGTCTTCCATTTCGCCAATACCCATCGAAAGACCAAGCACCCGACCGAGAAGCCTCTCGAGTTCATCAGACTTTTGGTCCGGGCGAGTTCCAACGAGGGCGATCTCGTCCTGGATCCCTTCATGGGCTCGGGTACCACGGCCGTCGCGGCTAAAGCGCTCGGCCGAAACTACCTCGGGTTCGACCTGAATGAGGAGTACGTCAAGATGGCTCGCGATAGACTCAGACTTATTGACCCGCCTGACGATGCCGAAGCCAAGGCAGCGGCTTAACTTCGACGCAGGCTCTCATGGACGAACATCACCCAGGCTGCATTCGGCAACTTTGTCCCAGTCCCGAAATCCACGACAATCGCCAATGGCAATCGCCAATACAGTTCAAACCAATAAAAGGCCTAACCCGTGCGATCCGCATGGGCACCGCTTACGAGGTCATCACCGATCGAATTCTCAAACTCCTGGAAGCGGGAACCGTGCCCTGGCACCGGCCCTGGGGCGGTGACGAGCGTCATCCTCGAAACCTCGTTTCCGACAAACGCTACCGCGGCGTCAACGTGTTCCTTCTGTCCGCGGCGGGCTACGAAGCGCCCTATTGGCTCACGTTCAAACAGGCCCGTCATCGTGACGGCTACGTACGAAAAGGCGAGCGCGGCTTCCCCTGCGTCTTCTGGAAGTGGGTTGATCGTGACGATCCCGACACGGGCGAAACTACCCGGCATCCGTTCTTGCGGTATTACACGGTGTTCAACGTCGAGCAGTGTGAAGGCATCGAGTATCCAGATCTAACGATACCGGATCGGGTGTTCTCGCCCATCCAGCGCTGCCAGGATGTGGTGGCCAACATGCCCCGTGCACCACCGATTGGACATGGCGGAGTCCGCGCGATCTATGATCCACAGAGCGGCCGTGTGCAGATTCCGCTGCGAGAGCGCTTCGACGGCCCGGAGGCGTACTACAGCACAATGTTCCACGAGTTGGTGCACAGCACCGGCCACGAATCGCGACTGGCTCGGCCGGGGATCACCCAGTCGATCGTTTTCGGCTCGCGCACCTACAGCAAGGAAGAACTCGTGGCGGAAATGGGCGCCACCTTCCTTTGCGGCCATACCGGCATCGAGAACGCGGTGATCGACAACTCCGCATCTTACATTGCCTCCTGGTTGGGTAGGCTCCGCAACGACAGCCGCCTTGTAGTGCAAAGCGCCGCCCAGTCTCAGAAGGCGGTGGACTACGTCCTCGATCGGCAAGTGGAGGCGAAATCAGTTTGACCGGTCGCAGAAAGCGGATACGCATCCTGAACGACAAGCCGCCGCCTTCGTTTTCTCAGCGGCTCGAGCTGCAGGCTCGGGAGATCGTGCGGCGCGGACGACAACGGGAAGGGCAGGATCCTATCGTCTTACTCATCGAACGCGACATAGCCCTCACTTTGGATCACCTCGATCGACTTCGCGACGTACACCGGGAGATTCGCAGCAGCCTGATGCGCCACGAGTGCAACCTGGGCACGGCGATCCTGCAACGCACGCCGCCTCCGCCGGTGTACGAAGATCCACGCCTACCGGAACGGGACAGGCTGCGCGATCGAATTCGTCATCTCGACGAGGAGCGACGTCGCTGGTCCGTGCAGTACGTCAGAGATCGCCAGGCCATTCTCGATCGTCTCTTGTCGCTGGCCAATCGCCACCGCCAACTCAGATATTAGATCCATGGACATCCACAAACTCGCCCGCAAGCTGAAGCCGCTCATGCCGAAGGAGGTGGACCGCTGGCTGAAGGCACGCGAAACCGCCGACCCCGACCTGCGTGACCTGATCGACAAGCAGATCGTCAGCGTCGCCCACCGTAAGCTGGGCGATGGGAACGGCAAGATCCTGCTCTCCCTGCCGCCGCCGCAGAAGGCCCGGGGCGCGATCCATCTCGGCACCGTTCTCTACGAGCGGGAAAAATGGCCTGCGGGGATTTCGTCGGGCGAGCTTCTTCAGAACTTGGCGATCTTCGGCCGCTCCGGTGCCGGAAAGACCAACGTATCGTTTCACATTCTGGAGCAGCTGGCGGCGAAGAAGATTCCGTTTCTGTTCCTGGACTGGAAGCGCACGGCGCGCCATATGCTCCCGCGTTTGAAAACCAAGGTCAATGTGTATACCCCAGGGCGACGGCTCGCTCCGCTTGTCTTCAATCCGTTCATTCCGCCGCCCGGTCTGGAGCCCAATGTCTACATCAATCAGGTTGTCGATATTCTTGCCGATGCCTTTACTCTGGGTGACGGTGCGAGGAGTGTTCTACAACGGGCTTTGTCTGCATGTCGTGACCGGGGGATCCAAGCGCCGACCGTGAAGGAAGTTTTAGCCGACGTGGGCAAAATGCCAGGGACTGGTAGAGCAGGGGGCTGGAAGATCTCCGCGATTCGTGCCCTCGAGAGCCTTGACTTCGCGGACCTGTCGGCGAAGGATTCGGTCTCCCAGGAACGGCTGGCCCAGTCCTTCCTTCGCGAGAGTACGATTATCGAACTGGATGCGTTGACCGAAAGTAGTAAGAAGTTCCTGGTGCCGTTGCTCTTGTTGTGGTTGTTCTATGTGCAACTTGCCGGGTCCGACCGCGAGAAGCTGAAACTTGTGGTTTTCATTGAAGAGGCTCATCATCTCCTCTACCGTCAGGAGCGAAGATCGAGCGAGACGCTGATGAACATGCTTCTGCGTCAGTGCCGCGAAGTCGGCCTGGCCATGGTGGTCATCGATCAGCATCCGCACATGATCTCCAGCGTGGCGTTGGGCAACAGCTACACCAGCGTTTGCCTAAACCTCAAAGACCCTAGCGACATCAACAAGGCTGCGGCGATCTCCGGTGTGGAGGATGATGAGAAGTGGGTTTTCTCAGCGCTACCGGTGGGGCAGGGTGTTGTCAAACTCCAGGACCGCTGGCGGAGACCATTCCTGGTAGGATTTCCGCTGGTCGGCGTGAAAAAAGGCAGCGTGGGTGATGCGGCGCTGGCGCGGTACATTCGCCGGCATTCGAGAGGTACAGGCGGACGTGGGGCTCTGTCGGGCGAATTCGGGCGGGTTTCACGGAGTTCGCTGTGGGAAGGGGTTCTTTCCGGTACAGCATTGCAGTTCCTGGAAGATGTCCATGATCATGAAGATGACGGCGTCAAGAGACGTTATCAACGTCTCGGGCTCAGCGCCGGCACCGGCACGAGGTTGAAAGAGGAGCTTGTTGATTCCGGATGGCTGGATGCGGAGACGGTCGCGGTGGGGCGGTCACGCAAGGTCTTGCTGCGTTTGTCGACGGAAGGGCGGCGTGCACTGGGGATTGAGAACGGTCAGCGACGGGAGTCCATCGCGCATGCGTATTGGAAACGGTTCTACGCGAGGCGGTTTGCCAACGATGGATACAAGGTTGAAATTGAGGCTGCACGGGTTGGTGGACAAATCGACGTGCTTGCGGTGAAGAACGGTGAACGCGTGGGAATCGAGGTGGAAACCGGGAAATCCGACGTGGTGGCCAATGTTCGGAATTGCCTGCTGTCGAGACTCGAACGGGTATTCGTCGTCACGACAGACGAGGCGGCGATGCGACGCGTCGAACGTCAACTCGCCGAGGCCGGTCTTATGATTCCGAGTCGTGTCCAACTTGTCTTGCGAGGTGGTGTCGACGGAACGGATTAACTACGCGAAACGTGCATGATCCGCTGCCGGGGAGGCAACCGTATTTCTTAAACAGCACGACAGGCTTCGGGAAGTACATTTTGACGAGTCTTTCGTCGGCAACCAACAAATCGAAAGCTGCTGTCGCTTGTCGTGTCGTTAAGCTAGACAACTAACTCGGATCATGGGCCGATGTTTAGAGAGTTTATCGAACTTGGCTGAGAAAACAAAGGTCTGCGTTCAATCTGCCGGGTTACATGGCCGTGATGATCTGTAACGGTCCCGTTTGCACTTACATGTTCAGTTACAAAACCATGCGAGTTAACGAGATCACCACCACCGTACTTCCCACGCGATTTGAAGCTACCGACTACGACTCCGAACTCATTCGTAACTGGCTCGCCCAAGAGGTGGCTGTAGGGACCGGGCTCGCCTGTAATCTTTAGAGTCGGCAAGAGCTCGCGGCTAGAACTACGCTCCAAGTAGTCTAAGGGCTCGCGTTCCATCGGTAAATCCGGTCTTCGCAGAATGTCGCGGATAGCACTCTCGTACAGATTCACGGCTCAACCTCCCGTTTCGAGACGGTCGCATCAACTGAAAGGAATTATACAACGTCACCGAGGTCACGCAAGTAAAAACTCGTCTGGACAAAACCTGCATCACCCTGAACTTTTGCACTTTACGTGTAAAAAGGGGTAAAACAATAAATAATTGGAAATTGTAGATTAATGGTATTCTATACGTAAAATTGCTGTTTTTACCATGAATTTAAGTGTAAAACGCAAAAGTCTAGTCACCCAAACGTTTATAAACCATTATCACGCCCCGATTTACATCATGAATTACAAGCGAAAGAGAGTGCCGCCGACCACGCACGCCGCGTGGTTGGAATATGCAATGAAACGGAGAGCGGAAGGAGCAGGATCCTGGCAGATAGCCGGAGAACTAGAGGTCGATTTTTCGAGAGAGACGGTGTATCGCCACATTGATCCCGAAGCCGAGAAATCTCACCGAGAGTCATCCCGTCGCTCGCGTCGACGTGAGAGACAGCGTAAGGACTATCACTACAACTACAACAAACAGTATCGGGCGGCAGGCAAAACGAAACTCTATCAACGAAACTACGGAAGGCTAATGAGAAATCCAGGGCTGTTCGTTCGAAAGGCATTCGGCGACGCGGCGGAATCCGACTTGATGAGTATCACTGCAGACATCCGTTCGTTCACCGAAAACACTCAGTTCAAACCCGAAACGATTGAACGAATACTTCTACGGTTTTCGGCGGCACAACGGGCTGGAACGATTCGTGGCCCACCGTTCCTTTATCAAACCAAATACGGAACTTGGCGATATGACAATTCTCTGATGGCTAAACGAGACGGAGCGTCGAACGGCAACTCGCCGAAGCAGGGCTCTTGATTCCGAATCGCGTT
>JADFIX010000111.1:0-1087 GCA_022566435.1 Planctomycetota bacterium | reverse complement strand
AGACAGCATTGGGCGGGTAGCATAGAATAAACGGTTATGACGGGTTCGGCCCCGAACCCGAATCTGAGAATATCCGAACGCGGAATTCGGAGGGTAGAAAGCGTGAGAAAGTGGATTACTAGGATATGATGGCGGGTTCGGAGTTAGATTATGTGTCGGAGTCGGAGATGCACGCATCTCCTCCTCCTTGGGACGATTGATCTAATTGCGTCAGCTTTTGATCGAACAAAACGGAGGAGCACGACAATGCCTGTGTTCATCGTGAAACGGGGGCTATCGCCTCTCGACAAGAAGCGCTCGACTGGACTCCGCGTAGGATCTCCAGGGCATGAGCGCACGCGGGCGTCCGGTTGGGACCGAGGACCTTACAGTGGAATCAACACAATCTGTTTTTTCCCCAGCACCACACAATCACCCTGAAGCTTCGCGAACCGCAACGCCGCTGGATCGATTCTCTTGACGCCGCGCCGCCGAGCCCTGATTATCTTAAAGGCAACGTTAAGACGTGCTCGCTCTGTCATGGCCCTCGGCACAGGTATGCCAGCCGAACGCATCTTTTCCTGTGCCCAGATTTCTGATTCATACTCTCGTACATGGATCGACCTCCGAGCTCCGGCACGGAGATGACCTAGGTGATAATGTGAACACTCATGGAGAAACACATAAAGGCTTTTTCGAGTGAAAGGTCTAGGTACTACCATTCGTCCATCCGACCTTGCCTGACCGTTCAAAGTGCGTCTGATGGAGATAGTGTGGACGTCCGGCGGAGTGTTTTGGAGAGCGACGGCAATGCATCTTCTTTTCATCCGCGTCTTCCCTTCATCGAGCCGGCGTTTCCCGTCAGGCGATATCTCTGGTTTTTCTAACATTCTTTTGCCCATTTTCTTGAATAAAAACTCTTACCACTCCATAGCATCTAAGTAAAGCCTCGTACCGTCCTTTTTTATTCTAAAAACCGTTACTGATTCTCTACGTCGCTCCGGCGGTTAACTCCTTGTAGGTAACGGCTTTACTGTCCAGAGCGGCCACGACGAGGCGGTCGAAGAGGCCGGCTTCAAGCCATCGGCGGTTGGCCCGGTACGTGAAC
>JADFIX010000110.1 GCA_022566435.1 Planctomycetota bacterium | reverse complement strand
GTGAAGTTGTTATCCGGCACGTGACGCGATCGGACCAGCAAACGCCATCTAACCAATCGCTGAACTTGACCCGCCGGTTTGCTCTGGCATTGGACGTTTCATTTCCGCATGCTCGTGTTTGTGTTTTTCGTGGCCCGTTTCTCACGAGGCGGGCAAGTTAGCTCTATCGTTAGGCCGCTGGACTCTGCCCCTTCCTCGATGCTCATCATGTATTATGTGGGTCCAGAAGTCGTATCCAGCCATGCTCATAATATGGAGAAGTTCGCTATGAAGACGCTCACTGTCACGATCGGATTCCTGCTGGTACTCGCTGACGCCGGCGCTGTTCAGGGACAACAATCCAATCCGGGCCTCAAGGCCACGGCGGATTCGTCCACGGACATCATCGTCGCGGAAGTGCTCGACACGAACCCACGCAAGGCGATTGAAGGCGCGCGGGACACGGTACAGCTCAAAGTCGTTCGCACGTTGAAAGGGCGGTTGGAGCCGGGACAGCAAATCGGCGTCTATTATCACCTCCTCTGGGTCGACACCGAGAAATGGATTCTGGAAAAGCCCAAATTTGAAAAGGGGAAGCACTACACAGTCTTCCTCATCAAAAGCAACGGCTACACTCTGACCGATCAATGGCTTGCCGTGCTTCCCAAGCATCCCCGACTGGCCATGGACGTCGCCCTTTCCCTGAACGAGGTGGGGGACCTCTGGAGCGACTACTGGCGACGCCAACAAAAAGGGGCGGTCGTTTCCGGGCTGAGGATCGACATTGTTCCGGAAGCCACAGTGGCTCGAACGAAGGACGGCCTGGTCCTTTCAGTAAAGATCGTTAACCACTCATCGGAGGAGATCAGGACTCGGCTGGCCCACGAGTGGCACGGCGGCGAGTGGCCACCGACGGACTTGTATGCTTCGGTATCGCACGTGCAAGCCAAACGGCCTTCATCTTTCGAGCCAGTTTACCTCAAGGGGGAAAAACGGGAGAAGACACAGGAAACGCGAATCGCGCCGGGAAAGTCTGTAACGGTCGAGTTGCGGATGGACTGGCCCGGAACTGGTGGCCAGGCGCGTGCTCCTTTAATGGCACCTTCCCAGAGCGAGTACCACGTCCGCCTGTTGATGGCGTTCGACTCCGGACGGAACGCCCGGGAATATGCGGCCGGCGCTTTGAAATATGTGAGACTTGCCGTCGAATAGTTCCGAGCCAGCAGCAGATGACGGATCAAGTTGCCGGAAGTCTGGAAGCCGTGTACCACTGCAATCCGTTTCTGTGATGCCGAGAATTCTCCGCCCCATCCCAGGCAAGTCGCGCCGTGCGCATCGGCTGCGGCCTGGAGGATCGGAGCCATGTCGGAATCGTGGTTTCCAAACACGAAATAGAACGGCAGCACGGCACACTCGGCGACAACCTCAGGGGTGGCTAGATCGCCGCAATGGACGAGGAGTTGCGCCCCTTCCGCTTGCAGGAGATTTACCGCGACCCGAGTGCGGTCAACGTCGTTGTGAGTGTCCGATAGGATTCCGATGCGCACGTCGTCACCGACTCAGGTCCGCCAACGGTTAGCACGGCCGTCGCTGCAGGTTGCGGCGCCTAACCGGCCGTGGATTACGTTCAGTCTATCAAATGCTGGGGCGGTAGCCCGACTTCAAGGCGATTCGGCATGGACGCCGAACAGTGCGGCTCCGTGCGGTGTTGGGCGACGTTACGGGGAGACCCGCCCGGCTACCCGATTTATGTGCCGACGACAGTGATGCCATATTTGTCCAGCATCTGTAGTTCATTGTCGTCAAACTCGATTTGCTTTGCGATCCTCCATTCATCGTTACGAACGTATTCGAGATACCAACCCCAATAATGCTTCGTTGAGCAAATCGTGTACCCCATGAGTGAGCCGCGACCATTAGATTGTGATTGGCCGCCAAACCAAAACAATGCTGTTTCTGGAATTGTCGTTCGCACGCGATTCGTAAAATTGTCGGACGACGGACCATCGTGATGAATCTGTGGTCCTTCACCGACATGGATATATTGATCGGGACAGTCGGATACGCGAAAGAGAGCCTGTGCGGTAATTCGGTTACGGACAAAGGGCGGAACAATGGCGTATGAATTGTCCCAGACGCCAATTGCGCCCATGCCTTTGCCGGCAAAACGCAACCACTTCGACCCAAACCAGTTATCAATCCGATGAACTAGAAATTGGTCGGGATTATGCAATCCGACAACTCCGCGTATCACCCGATCAACCACGGCGATAAACGCTGGATCGTCGTCACTGAAAGATTGCAGGCCGATCATTGCAGGCACATAACGGTTCCGCACAGCCGTCGCCGCTAGTTGCGACTGAAGACGGCCATGCACGGGTTTCAGTTTACCAAGTCGTGGCGCGCCGGCCCAACTTCAAGGCGATTCGGCATGGATGCCGAACATTGCGGCTCGTGCGTTGTTGGGCGGCTCAGGCCAATCAACTCGTCGCACGTAGCAGTTACTCAAGGGAAGTTGGACCGCGGCGACCACACTCAGGACAAACGAGGTACTCACCGCACTCGTCACACATCGGTCGCGTGATTTCTTCCTCTTCGTCCCGCAGGTCCTCAATCGACCTCTTGTCGCGACAGGCGGCGACAAAAGTGTCGGCAAGCGGGAAGATGGCCCCGGGAAGCCCACCACATTCGGCGGCAACAATGGGAAACTCACCGCTAGCAGGCGCCTTCAGACGCATGTCAAAGGCGTAAAAAATGCCGCCACCATTGAACGCGAAGGGAAGAATACCCGGCTTAAAGTACGGAACTCCATACGCCAACATCGTCACCCGCACGCCGTGAACCGCGTCCAGTGCAGGGAGAAATTGCAGCAACCTTTCGCCGTTGCGAAACTCGCCGCCATTGGACCAGCGCAGAAAGCTCAGATAGCTAGCGGGAATTGGATCGTCTGGGATTTTCCAACGTACAGGCTCCGGTTGGATGTCATTGAGCCAAGCCAGTTCGCCGTCTGAGAGAGGCTGCTGTACCGTCGACAAGAACGCTTCGATTACGTTGTCATCCGCTCCGTCCGGATGATCGAGGACTTCATCGAAGATCGACGCCCATTTGACTTCTGGCATGTCTGCAATGTGGCTGTTCGCCCAACGGGTTGCATTGCCGACGCCGCCGTGAACGAAGCAGAGGGACGTCGATTAACCAAGAGTTCATTTTACGCGAGCGCCCGTTGAATGAAAGACGAAGGCGTGCCCGCAGGGCCTTTGCGGCAGATGCAGTGTTGTGCGGCGCTACGTTCGCGATTTTAAAGCCGTTTCCAGAATATGCTGCGGTGACATTTCGCGGGAATTGTCACCGTCGCCGAAGTATTCGCCAGGCCAATAGATCAAGTCTGATATTTGTGGATCAAGATTCGTTTCGAGCAGTTTGATCCAAAAGAACTGTTCGTGTTCTTCGCCAGCAGCCGTACAAAGACGCTCGATGATTTCCAGCATCTCATCGTTGGTGAGATCAAACTGTTTCTCAGCGAGCGGCATGCAAAGGACATTACGAACCCAAGAATCGTGCTCCATTCCGCCGTAGATGCCTTGAAATTCTGCAAATCCCAGCGATGTGCCCGCAAGTTGATTGAATTCGGCGAGGTCATCCTCCCACTCTCCAGGGCGAGCGCCGTCAATCGAGGCAGCCAACTCCGAAAGGCGATTGACTTTCGATTCGTTCAAGTGCGGGAACTGCAATTCGGAGCGAAGTTCCATCTGGTTCGATCGCACAACGGTATTCTAGCCGCCATTATGTCGCATAGTACGGTACGATCCGACAGGCGGCGGGCTGAAGAGGTTATTCTGACCCTTTCCCTGGCGTCGGGCAAGAAGAATCGGCGACCAAGGGGCAGTTGAGGTCGGTTTTGCCCGGTCGGCGCGCACCTTCGTCACGATCGGTTCGAAAGAAGCTGCTCGGGATGGCTCAACTTGGCGGCTTGAACGCCAGATACCGACGGGCAATCGACCGTTGCAAGATTTCGTAAAACTCCGGCGATTCGATGCGCTCACGCTGCTGAGCCGGCAATCGACGCAACGACGCTTCCCAGCGCTCCAATGGCGGGATGTCGAGCATTACCCAACCAGGATGCGGCTGACTGACCTTGATGCCGGTCAGCACCACATCGCGGAACGGGCCGCAGATCGTCACCGTGGACACGGCCTCGCCGCTGTTCTTCGAGACGCGCTTGACGTCGATCCGCATGCGTCCCACAGGTTTCGGCGTCGGCTTGGAATCGGTTCCCGTGTAGCGCCGGCCGGTGGCCTTATCGAGCGGGCTTTCGATCTCTCGCTTCTTCAGCACCGCCACCTTGGCGTAGATGGTGGTTGTCTCCAGCCGGACGTGCCCCAACAGCTTTTGAATAAAGCGAATGTCCGTGCCGTTTTCGAGCAAGTGCGTGGCGAAGGCGTGGCGTAGCGTGTGTGGCGTCGCTGGCTTGCCAATGCCCGAAATCCGCACGGCCCGCTCCATGACTCGCTGGGCCGTCCTCGGGGAAAGATATCTGCCTTTGCGCTGGCCCACAAAGACGAACCGAGACGGCTCGAAGTTGGCGGACATTTCACGCAAGAGCGGCTCGAAGCTCGCCGGCAGCATCACCTGTCGATCGGTGCGCCCCTTTCCTTGCCAAACGGTCACGGTGCGGCGATCGAAATTCATGTCCCGCCATCGCAAACGCACCACCTCGCTCACGCGCATCCCCGTGGCGTACATCAACCCCAGCAGCAGCTTGTCGCGAAGCGATGGCGCGGCCTGTAGCACCCGCATGACCTCTTGCTGGCTCAGCACGACAGGCAGTCGCTTGCGTCGTCGCGGCGTTTGCAGCCCGTAGGTTATTACCCGACCGCACATCTTGTCGAAGGCCGTGCGGATGGCCGACAGGTGGCCGCTGACGGTGGATGAACCGGCCCCGCCATCGACCAGCGCTTCCAGCCAGCAACGCACATCCTCGCGGGTGACCAGGTGCGGCGATGCACCGAACCATCGCAAGAACTGCGCCAGACACTTGCGATAGGCGTTGATCGACTTTTGCCGATAGAAGCGGATTTTCATTTCCCGGACGATGGTCCGCACGAACTCCGGCGCAAGCGGCCGGCGGTTGTCGAGATCAACAACCGCGGCGGACGGTGAAAGTCGATCAATGACTGCTTCGCGGGGCGCATGGCGACCGCGGGCGGGCGAATACGGTTGACCATTGGCATAGGTCGGACGTGTGACGGGAGACATGGCGCGACTCCAGAGGCTCGGGCGAGGGAACAATGGAGGCGTCCACCGTGACGCAATCGGCGTCCATTCGACGAGGACGTCAGGCTACATCACGCCGAGGCCCTCGTGCGTGCTTTGAGTCGCCGGTTTGCTCCACTGGCGAGGGGGTTTTTCCAAGGTCTTCCCGCAATGAGGTTCGACAGCCGACGTGATCGCCTCAAGGTCAGAGCCGTCCCCAGGCATCAGTGGCGACATCACAGCACGTCCGTCACCGCGCCTCAGTCGTACCGAAACAACTGGCCCACGGTCCCGTCATCATCGACGGCGACGTGCAAATAGGCGGAGGTCACCCAAGCGCTGCTGTGCCCTGCCGCATCGCGCGCCTCCGCCAGCGTGCGGCCGCCAGCTAGGGCGTGGCTCACAAATGTGTGCCGGCCGTGATGGATGGTCAATTCCTTAACGCGCTCGCCGCCGAGCACCCGGCAAGCCGTGCGGAACCGGGTCCGCAGTGTCTGGCGCGACAGCGGCAAACCACGTCGCCGAACCTGCATGGAGCCGACAACCAAGTCGTCCGGCTGGGCGCCCTGCCTACGGCGCTCCGCCAACCAGTCGTCGAGGTCCGCCAGCGTGCCTGCATCCCACCACAGGGGCACGCGGCGCGGTCGATTGCCTTTGGCGACCTGCGCGCCGAGGGCGAGGTGCGGTCGACCGATGCCGGTCCTGACGTCCGCCAGGCGCAGTTTGCGGATCTCCGAGACGCGCAATCCGCAGCAGCAGGCAAGACGCACGATCACGAGGTTCAATCGCGTGTTGAGAGCCCGCGGGGCGCGACGGCTAAGATCGGCCAACACAGTGGCTAACTCGCGCCGAGAGAGGATCATGGCGGAATCGATCTTCCAGCGGCACAGCGGGATCATGGCGGGCGCCTTTGGGTCTGAGGGCGGGACAACGACCGTTTCGTCACCCACCTTTACCTCCGCCGCGGCGGGCTCTCAAGCCAAAACCTTTTACATTTCACTGGAAGTGTAAAAGGTTTTGGGCGAAGTTCGACGCTCGGCCTAAAGATCGGGTTAGGACGCCCTAAAGAGTTTGAGTCCCAAGAAAGAAAAGAGGTTTTTTCCCTTAGCAACCTCGTCGGTCGCCCCCGCGACGGTCGGGCTGGAAGACGTGGCGGCGAATCGGCGGATAACAGCGTTGCCCAATCGACCGAGGACACGCCCTCCGCTGCGCGCTGGGCTGAGCAGCCGAATCGCGGCTATATCATTTCGACTACGCGTGCCGGGCACACCGAAGTCGGCTCGCGAATCAGATCGATTCTGTGGAGGCGTGCCTCGCCAGAACAGGAACAAGCGAGATAAACGACTCGTCGTCTCGCGTGAATCCGGCCGCGCCAAAATGCCCACACCAATTTCGCGAAAAGGGTCGTTTGTTTTGCTGTCCCGCATTCGACGAGTTTCGCGGACAGAATCGGACCGAAACCGGTGTGACCGGCCTCCGATCAGGTTTCGGCGATGATGGAACAGACTCCCATCCGGTTTCTTGCCTGACACCCGACGCCGCTGCCCTGTCAGCGCTAGAAACCGCTCACCACCGCGCAGACAGCCATCGAGAGCAGACCGCCCAGGAAGACGGAGTACCTCGCGTTCGCCGATTTGTTACGCAACACCGCGCCGATCAGCCACACGAGAATCGCAATCAGCACTCCCTGCCACAGGAAATGAACCAACGTCAGCGCGATGCGGGTGGTCAGCGTTGAATCGATCCAGCTCGCAAAGATCTCGCTCATTTCAAAACTCCACATTCAGAGTGTCGGTCGAATTTCGGGGCTGGCCTGCGGCGGACTTCATTTGCCTAGCAGTTCCAGAATCTGTAGCCGGTGTTGAGCATTGAGCAGATGAATCCGTAAAACGCGGCGGGTCACGTCATCTGCCGCTTGGCGTTTCAGTTGCACTTCGATTGCGGAGATGATGGCTTTAGACAGCACGATCCCCCATTCAACACTGAAGTACGGAACAATACAGAACCCTACCGACGCCACGATAAACGGCCACCGCAATTTACGGGCCAGCGGATTGCCCTCCAATCGCAGTGGCCGTCTCCCGTTTGCCAAAGTTGAGAGTTACCTAGATGTTTAGTCAATTGCGCGTTCTTCGCGGAGTTGGTTGTTTTGCCACTTTCTCATTTTGCCGACTGTGCTAACTCAAGCGCGTAAAGCTGTTTGATCTCATGCGTCGCAAGACGACGGTTGTAAATCCGCAATTCATCAACGGCACCCTTCAGCGGATAAAGGGCGTCCATGATGCCAACATGAATGGGTTTCTCATTGGCGATTTTCAAATCGACTGGCTTGTCACTTGACATTGCCAACTGACCATCGACGAATAACCGAGTACCCGCCTCACCCGTAACCACCGCGACATGGATCCAGCGACCGACTGGCTTTTTGGCTGAGAACTGAAGCGCGACTCTGCTCGGGCTGAAATTCATGTAGTAGAATGCCGTAACTCGCTTTGGTTCTGATTGAGCCTTAGTCGATTTTGAGGGAATGCGGGGCGGCCCCAAGAAAATAGGAGCCCCGTTTTGGAAAGCTCTTACTTCGACTTGGGGGCGTTTGCCAAGGACGTCGGAGAGAAGAGTTAGCCCTTGGCGATCTCCACCCTTTGAGAAGATTGCTTGGACTGCAGATGGAACTTCTTGTTTGCGTTTGCCAACACCCCCGTCCTTGGTGCTGATGCGATACCAGCAGGTGAAGGTAACGGCATTTTGAAAGCGGAGAGTCTTTGACATCGGAATTGTGACATGGCCGTGGCCGTCCAGCAGTAATGCCCGACCAATGCAATTGTGCGCATAGTCCATCCGGCCGATCCGCACTCCATGATTGCTATGTCCGCTGACGTCGATGAGATCGCCATCAAATGGATAGTAGGCGACTAGCCCGTGGGATAGCGATGCAAGCCGCCCTACAAATTCCTTCTTCTTTCCACCAAGAGCCGCGAGCGTTTCAATCGCCGCTGCTTTGACATCGGGATTGTGGCTTAGCAACGCATTTTTCAACGTTTGCTCGTCTTCCCGACGTGCGGTTGCCACAAGCGCTTCCCGAGCCGCGACGCCGAGGTACTGCTTATCGCAAAGAGGAAGCACGCGAAGTAGTTCCGAAACCGTACCCGTAATTCGCTTTTGGGCCACTGTTTTGAGAACGGCATAGAGCATCGGCATCTCTGCTGCGATCTTGGCCAAGACCTTTTTTGCTCGAATCCGAATCTCCAAATCATTCCCAGTGGCAGCTTTGGTCAACTCTTTGATCGGTGGAGC
>JADFIX010000109.1:5673-8556 GCA_022566435.1 Planctomycetota bacterium | reverse complement strand
CTGCATTTCCCGTTGGACCTGCAGAGCCCCGAGCAGCAATCGTCGTTCATCGTGCAGGGGGCGTTTTGGCCGCCGCACGCCACACAATCATCGTCATTCCCGGCGTTACATCCCGGCGGGCAGCATCCGTCGCCGTTCTGGCACGGCGGAGTGCTGTCGCACGATGCGGAGCAGGTTCCGCCGTTGAGGCAGGTGTCGGTGGTGCACGCTTCGCCATCATCGCAGTCGGCGTTGACGTCACACGCCGCGGTCGTGCAGGTTCCTCCGCAGCAGATGTCGGCACCGGCGTTGCATGAGGTGTTGTCCGCAACCGGCGGGTTCTGGCAAACGCCGCTCACGCAGTCGTCTACCGTGCATTCATTCGTGTCGTCGCAATCACTAGGGACAGTACAGGCGCAGTCGATCGCACAGTTGGAACTGTCTTCGCCGGATTCACAGACACCGTTTCCGCAACAGAACGGATTCGCGCCCGAGAAGCTACATGCCCACCCGTCGGAAGTACATACCGGATCGTTGCAATCCGTCGCGCCGTCACCACCGCCGCCGCCGATGTCGCCGCTACAGCAGAAGCGGTTGCTCGGTCGGCCCCCTTGCTGCCCACGACAGTCGTCCGGACAAGAGCCTGTGGTGCAGTCTTCGCCGGGCTCGCACACGCCGTTCCCGCAAATCGAGCCGGAGCCACTGATGCAGTCATTCGAACAGGTGTTGCAGTCTTCGCCGGGATCGCATGATCCGTCTCCGCAGCAGGGTCCGACCGGAATCGTCACGCAGCTTACATCGAGGATGAATAATCCTCGATCGATGTCGCTGACAATGACCGTTCCACTTGGAAAGAAGGGATAAACGCCCCAGGCGCCGTCGAAGCCGCTTCCGTCGTCCGCCGGATAGGTGTCGAACCAACCGACTTCAGGTGGGTTGATGGGATCCACATTGGCGTCAAAAATGCGCAACCCGCTGCGGTAGTTCGCCTCGTACACGAAGCCGTTGCGAACGTAGTTGTTGTGATCGATCGCGCTCAGGCCCGAGCTGAACTCGCCGGCCACTACCGGATTCGTCAGATCCGAAATATCAAACACGGTGGTACGCGGTATCCCGTCCGACTCATCGTTGACGTAAAGGTGAGTGAGATCCTCTGTCCAGACCTGGTGGCAATAGGCCAAGTTTGCATAGGTTGTTCGTGAGATGCGAAACATGTTCGACTTGTTCGTAACGTCGATGATGTCCAGACCCAAGCCCGTAGCGGCACCAAACAGGATTTCCTTTCCGGCATTCGGTCCGGAGGTGTAGGTGACGATCTGCGCATCGTGCTGGGCGGATCCACCGTTCGCAATCGTCATCTCCCCAGCAACGACCGGAGTGGCGGGCGTCGAAAGGTCGAGGGCAACCACGCGTCCGCCGTTGATGTTGGGGATGCCCAGGTACGCGAACCCGCTGCTTTCATTGATCGCAATGTTGTGGGACGTGGAGATACCGTTTTGGGTAAACCGCTGAACCAGGGTCACGTTACCATTGTCAACGTCTGAAAGATCGACGACATCGATTCCCCCGCCGGCCTCGTTAACCACGTAACAGTGATCCTGGTAGACCTTGACATCACACCACGTGCTGTTCGAATGTGACACGCTTCCTACAATGACCGGACTGGAGGGCGTGGTAATCTCGACGACGACCAACTTGTCGCTTACACCCATCAGGGCGTACTCACGTCCAGATGGTGACGTGTAGCCCCAACAATCGTTTCCGTTGTTTCCGCCGCCCAGCGCCGAAAGATCAAGCCAAGCGTGCAACGACACATTGCTGGAATTGAACTGCGCGACCGCCTGCTTCGGTACAAGTACCGCAGCCCCGGTGCACACGAAGATAAGAACAAAGAATCGTAGGCCCTCCGATAAACGCATAACATCGCTCCTCTACTGTTCCGAAGCGATCCCTTCAACGCCGGCTTGCTTCCCGATCTTAGTGTACGCAATTCGCGCGGTGGATACCAGTTCGACGCAATATCGTGTCTCGCGCCAATCTCACTCCGAACAAGGAGCGGGGCTGGCAGCACGGCCAACCCCGCTCCGGTTGTGTTATGCCGTTATCGGCTGATCGGACAAGGCCGTCACACCGAAGGTGACGGTCTGGCCACGGCGTTCATCGAACTACTGCCCGCACGAATCGTCAAAGCACAGATCCGAGCAATTGCGGCAGTCAGCGTCAGGCGAATCGTCCCTATTCTTCCGGTACCCGTTAGCCGGCTCCGTGCCGTCATAGGTGAGCCCGGTAGCGACGACCGTTAGAACATCCATCGAGAAACACGAGTTGCCGGCGTTATTGACCGTAAAATTCACCTCGCCATTGGCGTCCGTCGTGTTAACTGCTTGTCCGATGGAAGTTCCGTCCGAAAACTCCTCTATGGTGACAACGGCTCCTGCCACCGGGTTGTTCAAGTTGTCCACGATGAACACGGCAATCGGCACCGTGTTACCCGCTTTTGAGTGGACGATGCAGTCCACGATCGCCTGCGTTGCATTAGGACAGGCCGGATCACCATTGCAATCCGGATCGAAGCAATCGGTCAGCCCGTCGCAGTCGTTGTCGACTCCATCATCACAAACCTTGGCCGTGACGGTGCAACAACTACTCGTGGCCTCAATGCACACCTGCCCGGGGCAAGGATCGGTCCCAGCCTGGCAATCCAAGACCAGATCGCACGTCTCGGCGCCGTTGCAGAACACGCCGTCGTCGCAAGCAGTGTCGTCGGGGACGTTGCTGCAGGAGCCCGTCGGCTCGTTACACGAGTCCACGGTGCAGGCAACGCTGTCATCGCAGTCGACCGGTGTCCCGGACTCGCATGAGCCTGTGCCAAGATTGCATGTCTCCAGACCATTGCAGGCAATT
>JADFIX010000109.1:589-5663 GCA_022566435.1 Planctomycetota bacterium | reverse complement strand
CACACTCAGCATTGCTTGTACAAGCGGTGCAACTCGGACCGGTGATATCGAGCGTGAAATCACCTGACCCGGTGCTAAAGCCACCAATTCGGATGAGATACGTGGTGCCGCCGGAGACGCTGAGGGTGACCTCCGCCGGACCGCCGGCCGCACACGTGTCGTCGTCGCACGCGACCTCGTTGGTTGTATCGCCGGGGCAGCCCGTGTGGACCGACATGGCGGCGTCATAATTCGTCGCGGCGCACATCGACATCGTAGCTGTTCCGCTTGAGCCGGGCGTGTAGGCGAACCAGACGCTGGGACTTCCGTCCGAATCGGCGCAGCTCGGTGTCCCGTCGGTGTCCGCGAACACCGTTGAACCGCTGAACGTCGTACCCGGGCATGCTTCGATGGCGCTCAAGCAACTATCGTTGGCAGGCAGACTCGCTGGGACCATGTTGTGGGCGGCAAACCCGGTGGTGATCTCGGTCTTGTGCGGCGTGCCGTTGCTCAGGTCCGCGTCATCATCGTCCAACATCAAAAAATCACTGTAAATCTGAGGCGTTATCAGGTTCCCCGCGTGCAGCAAAATGCTGTTTACCGTCAGGTTCGAGATAATGTCCAAATACGTGCTCGGATTCGTCACCACCAACTCGTCACGCGTATGCCAGACACACCCGGACAGTATCTGCCCGCAAGTGTGAATACTGCCGGAGCAAGGATACTGCTGCGTGTTATCCGCGTTACGCAGACCCGAAGCGCAGTTACCGAAGAAACCGGGGGCCAGCACCGGATCGTCTGCGATCAAGACGCCAACAGAGTCGCCCATGCCTTCGCCATACTGGCCCTGGCCGCTGCCGCCGGTCTCCACCATATGGTGGCCGTATTCGTGATGGACAATGCTCGAAAACGCGGTATTCGGAAAACCTCGCGCCGCTTTACAGAAGTTGATCGTGACGGACCCCGCGAGGTAGAACGCGTTGCCCGGACAATTCTGACCCTTGCGGTTGACGACCACGCCCATACCCGTCTGCGTCGAAATAGTCGGATACGACGGGTTCTGAGCGAGCGTGAAGTCCCGTACAACATTGGCGTGCACGTAGCCGTTTACCTCCGCGCGATCGAACTCACTGGTGTTGGCTGCGTTGTGCGTAAAATCGGCCGGACCGGGCGGCGTTACGGTCTGTGTCAGAACCTCTTCGGCCTGTTGGGCATCGCTTACGACGAAGTACAACCCGCTCGGCGGGGATTCCACCGTGACGTCGGTCGTCCCGGCGTTGGAGATCACGTAGTCTCCGTTGACATCCGCCGTCGCAGAGTTTCCACCCTGGATGCTGGCCGTCGCGTACGGCATTGAGGCTAGCGCCTCGGGATCGCAGATGTCGGCACCGTTGCCGGTCGTCGCCATCCCGCTGACGTTGCCCGAGACGTCGGTGAAGATAACCCGATCCTCTTTGTACAGGATCTTGTTGGTCGTTGGATCGACAACGAAAAGCCATTCCTGAATATCACCCGTATTGGGGTCATCACTGGATCCCTCGAACTGAACGGCGACCACGGGATCCGAACTCTTGTCTCCGACACCCGCCCAGATGACGGTTTCCGGCTTCGTGAACGTTGTCATCCCGGTATCGACCTGCTTCGGATCGAACTGGGCGACGGCCGCGCCCGGCGCGAAGTTACCAAGGTCGCGCAGGTTTGCGGCTGCCAGCACGAGCGGATTGCCTGGCTCGTTGCGAACAAGCAGACGCAGATCGGAGCGGAACACGGGGATGCCCTGTCGCTCCTGGCGGTACGTGACCAGCGTGAACTTGTACTGCCCCGTCTGACGGTTGAACATCACCGGCTGGAGGTGGGCGCCCGCGGCTCCGGCGCCTCGGGGAACGAGATCCCCAGCCCGCGCACCGAATACGTCGGCGTATCGCATTCGAAATTGCTCCGCCGAATCCTTCGCAGTGTTGCCGAAGGACATTGGTTTGCCGTAGGCGCGCGTGATGCGCGAACCGGTTTCATGGAATCCAACTCCAGGTACATCATCCCGCAGGCGGGCAGCAGCGCCTCGATCAGCGACCCCGCCGGCCGCGTATGTCACGCCGGCGACCAGAAGGATCGCGCCAAGCGATATCAATCCTTCCCTCCTAAGCTTCATGAAATTCATAAGAGTTATCCTTAGTTGCAACCACGATTCACTGTCGGCGGATGACGCAGGGCCAGCGCGCATAAATAGGCAAGATAGGTAAACTGGCGCGATAGGCTGTGAGCGGTTATACCTTCTGCGAGCTCGCCGCATGGAGCGGCGAGAGGAAATTGCAGAAGGAGTCTGAGATGGGCAAGCGTCGCGTGAACGCCAAGTCGAACGTCACCACATCGTTGCGTTCGATCGTCAAGTACTTCGAGTTACTGCCAGACCCTCGGCATGAACGCAACCGGCGTCACCTGCTGAAGGACATCATCACCATTTCGGTGTGCGGGGTGATCGTCGGCTGCGAGGGCCCCACGTCCATCCATGCTTGGGCGAAGGCTAAAGAGGCTTGGTTGAAGCGGTTCCTGGAATTGCCCCGCGGCATTCCGTCGCGCGATTGTATTCGTCGTGTTCTGACGGTGCTGAAACCTGAGGCGTTTCAAGGGTGTTTTGAGTCGTGGATCGCGAGCTTGGTGAGTGATCGCGTAGCCGGCAAGGGCATCGTTGCGATCGACGTGTCAAGCGGCGGTGAGCTCGACGCGCCGCAGTACCGATATCTCGGCAACGCCGTTCGTCGGCTTCCAATTGGCCCCATCGCTCGCCGGCGCGTTTGAGCCGTTACAGAGTGCGGGCCGCCAGGACTGAGGCGTAGCCATGTTTCGCCGCGTGGTCCACCCCGGTGCGGATGGGTGGGGTCTCGATTCGAACACCCGAGCCGGCTCATCGAGAGACAAACGCTCGAACAGAAAGCAATCGCTCCCCCAGCCTCAAGAATCCAGCCCGCCCGTCAGCGGGAACCGGATGCAGCCATTCCGAGTGGCTGCGTCCCCAGTGTAGGTCGGGTGGCCAATTCCGGCGCGGACGTCTGGGCCCATCTTCTTTGCACGAGATGCACAGACTGTCTTGAAGACTCGTCCTCGCGGCTTCGCCCTGAAACAAGTCCACTATTTCTCGCTCTCCGGGCGCTGCGGTCGGTCGAGATTCCCTTCGCGCGGGTTGCCCGTTCAGGTGGAACAAGCGGCGAGTTCGGTCGCCGGTGCCGCGGCGTGTGAGGCACGATCCTCGTTATCAATCCGTGCCGCCATTTCGGCGAATTGTTTCTCGACGCACAGGAACGATGCGACGATCTTGGGATCGAAGTGCGAGCCGGAGGTGCCGCGAATGATGTCGACTGCTTTCTCGTGGGAAAACGCCGCCTTGTAAGGTCTGACCGTCGTGAGGGCATCGTATGCGTCCGCGACTGCCGCGATCCGTGCCGCCAACGGTATCTGGTCTCCCTTCAGCCCCCGAGGGTAGCCGGTTCCGTCACACCGTTCGTGATGACAGAAGGCGATGTCGCGAGCCATGGCCAGGAATCCTGCATCCGGCGCTTGGTCGACCATTGATTGAATGGCGCTCGCCCCGACCACCGTGTGTCGTTTCATGGCCGTGAATTCGGCATCGGTCAATCGACCCGGCTTGAGCAATATGGCATCCGAAACCGCCACCTTGCCGATATCGTGAAGCGGCATGGCCTGCTCCAGATTCTCCCGAAAACAATCATCGATCGTTGATGTGTATGGCGGCGATTTCCGAAGTTTTCCGGCCAGTAGTAATGCGTATTGCGTGACCCGTTCAAGATGCTTCCCCGTATCCGCGTCGCGATGTTCCGCCAGCTTGGCCAGCCCGATGACAATGGCGGCATAGGCACGCTCTCGTGCTTGTCCGGATAGGAGCTGTTCGATCGCCGATGCGGTCATATTGCAAACGAGATCGAGGTATTCGATTTCGTGCATCGCGAATGGTCGCCGGTCGTGTCGGTTCGTCACGTTTAGCACACCCATCACTTTGTTAGCGACGACCATCGCCTTGGAAGCCAGAGGAACGCTCGCAAAAAACTCGGTATCGTAGCGGGCGTTGCATTCGATGGCTTCGCTTGGAGAATTGAGCACGATGGGCTTACCGGTTGCAAAAACCTTCCCGGCGATCGCGGTGCCCACGGGCACCTGAATCTTTGCGGCAAGTTGATCGTCGATCCCAATCGCGCCGGCGACAATCAGGTTCCGGCTTGTATCGTCGGGAAGCATCACAGACACGCGATGGCTGCACATAAGCTCCGCGGTGGCGGCGGCCGTATGATCCACCATGGCATCAAGGTCGACGTCATTTGCAAGCGAGCGTGAGAGGTCAAATAGAATCTGCATGGCGCGCGCTTGCTCACCGCGAACGTTGTTGCTTGCCAAAAGAGCTTTCTTTCCGCGGTAGAGTTCCGCCATGGCCCGGACGCGAAGAGCGAATTCCCGACGCCGCAAGGGCTTTGTGACGTACTCCCTCGCACCGGCGACGAAGCCGGCTTCCACATGCTTCTCGTCCGTTTGCCCACTGACCATAATGATCGGGATCTCGCATGTGGACGGATTTGCACTCAGTCTTCGGGTGCATTCGAATCCGTCAAGGTTGGGCATCACCGCATCCATCAGGATCACGTCCGGGCAAATCTCCGGCACTTTGGTCAGGGCATGCCGGCCGTCGGGGGCCTCGTGGACTTCAAAACCATCTTGCTCGAGGATCTTGCGTGCCAGGAGTCGAGCGCTCGGATCGTCATCGACCACAAGCACGACGCCGCGCGAGTCTTCGCCGCGGGCCGATTCGCTCGCCGGCGCCGGCGCCGCGTCCACCGGCTTTTGCAGAGAACTTGGCGAGACCGCCGCGACGCCAGTACCAGACACACAAACCCGGTTTCGACCGCTGCGCTTTGCCTCATAGAGCGCGTCGTCGGCGAGTCTTAGTAGCTCATCCGGGTTTTCGGCCTGTGGACCGCGCTCGGCCACACCCACACTGATCGTGACACCCAGCGATATCCCGCCCTGCTCGATTTGGTTTGCCTCCACGGCGGCACGCAACCGTTCGGCGCCGATGGATGCCATCTCGACG
>JADFIX010000109.1:0-579 GCA_022566435.1 Planctomycetota bacterium | reverse complement strand
AACACAACGAACTCCTCACCGCCAATCCTAAACACGGCGTCACTCGCACGGACGGACCGAGTGAGAACGCGAGCGGTGGATCGGAGTACGGCGTCGCCTACGCCGTGGCCGTGGGTGTCGTTGCATCGCTTGAAGTGATCGATGTCCAGCATCATGCAGGCCAGTGGACGGTTTTCTCGATCTGCCGTCGCGCAATGATCTAGTAGACGGCGCATGGCCTCTCGGCGGTTAGGGAGCGCAGTGAGTTCATCGGTCGTCGCCATCCACTGAAGCTTGTCGTTCAGGGTTGCCAACTCCGCGTTGGTTTTGTGGATGGCGAGCTGCTGCGAGGTGACTTTCGATTCAGCCGTGAGCGCCCGAACGCCCGCTTTGAGCCGAGCGAGAAGCTCCTGTTTTTGGCAGGGTTTCGCCAGGAAATCATCGGCACCGGAGTCAAACGCCTTTGCCAAGCTGTCCTCGTCGGTGTTTGCTGTATGAATGACAACGTAAACGAAGCCGACGACTTCCGATGTGCGTATCGCACGGCAGAGTTCGAGCCCGTCCATTTCGGGCATCATCATGTCGGTGAGTATCAGGTCG
>JADFIX010000108.1:1462-8623 GCA_022566435.1 Planctomycetota bacterium | reverse complement strand
CATATCGATCGTTCTCCAAAAATTCGGCCAGTTCAGGCACGGTTCCCGTATCGCGAATGTTCTGCAAGTATGCCTTGATCCGATTTGATGGGATTTGATCGAGGCCCTGATCGCTCAGACTTCCATCGAGCCACCGATCAATGTTCGTACCGTAGCTATCGAGTCCGAGCGCAGCCTTCCAGAGTGCAAACATTCGATACTTTGGTTTCTTTTCCCCGTGAGCGCTCGCTTCAATCTCAAGCAGAAACGCCAGATCGTAAAGGGGCTGCGCATACTCAAAGTCCCTGAGCCGCCAATACTCGTGGGTGAGTGCTTTCATTTCTAACCGCTCGACATCCGTCAACGGACTACCTTTCTTTCTGGCGACAGCCTATCCGGCTAGGATCGCATCAATCCTTCTTGATAGTAATGAATATAATGTGTGGTCAGCAACGAAGTCGGATTCATCCATGTTGATTACGAGCTTTTGTCCTTCGTAGTCTTCGAAGAATGTTTCGAATGCGGCATTCAATTGAATGTAATAACCAGGGTCGGCCTGTTGCTCGAACGGTCGGTTTCTTTTCCGAATCCGCTCCAGCAACAGTTCGTCACTCGCACTAAGACAAACGACAATATCTGGACGGACAACGTCCATTAAAAACAGGTCGTAAACGCCTTGAAACGCCTGTCTCGCCCTCGGATCATTCAAATTCAGATCCGCGTAAACGAGATCCTTCGCAATAAAAAAATCCGTTATCAACTCCTTTTCTCCGTCATGCTGGCGGCGTTTGAGTTGGTGGTAATGAATGAGCAAGAAAGCAAACTCTGTTTCCAAAGCGTGCGCGGCAGGGTCTTCATAAAAACGTGTGAGAAAGGGATTGAGTTCAAAGTCTTCAAAGAGCGTCGCACTCCCACGATAGCGTGCCAGACCTTCGACGACGGTTGATTTGCCAGCTCCAACGCATCCTTCAATCGCAATCAGCACGTAGTTCTCGCCTTTTCGGTTGTCCCAGAGTTGTCGATTGCTGCGGACAATCGCGACTCACTGTCTGTGCTAGTTTACACGCCCACTTCATTTTACCAAGCTTCGTGAATCTGCAACCAGCCGGTTGAATTGCCGAGTTGTAGCCCACATCGCGCGGTCCGCGTCGCACACGTCCTCGGTGCGCCCCGGTGCGAGAATGCACGATGGTGCTGAGTCGTAGTGCAAAATGCTTGTCCCGACCCTACCTTCGATGACTTGGCAGCTTTCGTTTGCAGTGCTAGGAAAAAGGGTGAGATACTCTATCACTTTCCCAAGTGATTACTTTTTCCGAATGTGTTAGAAAACAAGCCGATTGATCGCTGGAATAGGTTGGCTGGTCGTTGGCCTCGGTAGTGTAGCCAGGAGGAGTCTCAACCGGAAAAGCTTGTGATCGAAGGCTGTTCCCTTGGCGTGAGACAAGAACGATCGCAAACGCGACCACAACGACCAAACTTCCGATTATCCAAGATGTCTTACTCATGACTCACGTTATTACGTCGAACCGTACCATGGCCTTCGCAAAGAACGCAACTGGCGCATGCGAGTCAGTGAGAAACACCCAATCAACGACTGCATGAAGGACCTTCAACTACTGTCTTTTTAGGGCCAAATTCTCCAGACGCGTGCCTTGGAACTTTCCCTGCCTGTCCCAGAACGGCATGTCAAGACACCGTAGTCGTAGAGATGCTTGATCTTCGTGAATGCCTGTCACGCGAATGACCCGCACGACGTCCGGTTCGATCTCGAAGGTCGCGTTCAAAGTGCCATCTAGAAACTTCTCTTCGCCCTCCTTGTCTCGCCGTTTCAAGATACCCGTCAGCCGTCGCAGGGAGCGGCTCTTGGTTGCTTCAATCTGCACTGTCTTGCCGTCATCTACGAGAACAAATCCGACTCCACTTTTTTGATCGATCCAGCCACCCGTTAATGGTCCCATGGGCTTTGGCGGTGCATCGCCGCCTTTCTTGCCTGGCTTAGAGGATGCACCTGAATCATCGGTAGGCCGGATCGCGACGCTGTAGATTCTTGCGTCGTCAGCGTAGCGACCGAGCCTTATCGTGACGCAGCGAAATTTTGTATGGTCCGGCATGCGATGCGCAAATGCTGTTTCCCCATTGAGTAACAAACGATAAATTGCTCGGTTTCGCTGAAACTGGATGCGTGCAGTCGGAGACGCTCTGCGCTTCACAGGAAAGCTGAGATGTTTCTTGTCGTTGGAAAGCGATACTTCAAAATCGAGCGACTTGGCAAACGAGTGCAGCATGACGGATGCCGTGCCCGCTACGTCCTGCCAGCTGTCGCCGGAAGGCCCAAGGTCGTAGCCCGCCAAGATGCGAAGGTCTGTCGCCGCAGATTTGGCTCCGGTCTCGGCCATCGATTGGGTTGTTGGCATGGTCCTGTCCTTTGCGTGAGTGTGAGAGAAACCAGACCGGGCCCGTCTCCGAGGGGCTCGGCGCTGGTGGCTGTCAGGCGTTCGCGTGCTCGTGAAAGAGGGCTGCGGCCTTGTCGATGTCGTCGGAGTCGGTGCCTTCGAACTGCATCGCGCCCAAGCCAGGCACCCGTACGATGATGGCGATGCAGCCGCACGGGTCGTCGCTCGACTTCTCAAGGGCCACTCCATTCGGTGCGGTGTACTTGAAGTAGTTCGTGCCGTCGCCGATGGCGTCCGAAATTGCGTCGAGCAAGGTGTGATCCAGCTTGCCTCCGCGGTACCGTTTTCGGTCCGGGTCAATGGACGAAGCGTCGGCAGGATCGGGCGAGTTTAAGACCGCGTCGGTGAGCAAGCCTAGCATGATGGTGTCCTTACGAAAGAGTGTCAGTTGGCCCTATGTATAGAGAATATGCAAGCCGCCCGTAGTTGTCAAGTGCAACATGGACAAATATCAGATAAATATTGCTCGGCCTCGGCTTGACAAGGCGCGGAGCCAGGCGATATGGTGCGGGCGTGGCGTACCTCATCCAATCCCGAAACACGACCGAAGCCCCGTCGCGCAGGTGCGTCACAACAACTCTCGGCGGGGCTTTTTCTGTCTTCACAACTCCCCGGTCTCCTTGCCGGTGGCTGGGGGGCTTCCGATGAGCAGGCGCCGACGCAGCATGGACAGGCCGCACGCCCTAGGGGCCAAGCACAAGTGCAGCAAATGCCATGAATGGAAGGCGATGCAGCACTTCGCCAGATGCGACCGCCTCCCGCTGATTTGCAACCGATGTACCACAGCCAGGACCGAAGCCCTCTTAAATCCCGGACGCGATAGCGCGCGACCCGAGGTGAGGCAACCAAGACAGACCAGCGGAGACGCTGGATCGAGCCGCGCCGTGCAGGATGGCGCGATCAGGGCCACCACGCCCGCCGGAGCATAGCGGCCTACCGGACTGTCGAAGAAAGCGAGCGTCGCTACAGGACAAGTTGTCCCCGCCTGACATCCTGACCCTGCGCGCGTAACCCTCTCGTCCCTAAACGCCAAGTGTCCACCCATGTGTGCCTCCAATGCACACTCGTGTACACCCAGTGTTCGCCCGGACGGCACCATGTGTCCCCGGTCCTTCCCATCGGAGGCTGAAGTGGTGGTCTCAGTCCACAGCATGGGCTCGAAGCGCGTTGCCTCCCGCCTCGTTCAGGACTATGCGTCCCGTGAGCATCCGTGAAAGCGCTATTGTCCCCGCCACTACTCGCAGCCTCCCGAATGTTTCTGCGTTTGCTTCGGGCCTTGATGTACGTCGCGTCGCACTCTGTGGCTCAGCTCTTGTGCGCCCTGCGGGTTGCGTGGCATGCTCAGCACGCGGACCCCCGTTGCCCCCACGCGGGGCCTGAGAATGTATTGGAGGCGCTCGCCCCAACAGCGGGAGGATTTGAAGTTTCGGGCCCAGTTCTGTAACCCAGGTTCTACGGAGGCTTTGCGATGCCACGTTCTGACGATCACATGCATGGATACAGCCGCGGATACAACGCGGGTTCTCGTGGTTCGTGGCCTGATCATCGTCCGCCGGCGCCGCCGAACGAATTGGTGGCTTTGGCGATGGCTGCGGCTCGTGAGTTACGGGATGAGGCTGATGTTCAGATTGCGACGTTTTGCGAGGACGATCCGATGACGTTGGCGATTGGCGCGAAGATCGATGAGTTCGATCGTCAGATGCAGAAGATTGGGGCATGGCTTTTGGAGCCAGCAGTTCCACCAGCGTAACACTTGTCTTATGCAGAGGTTCTATCGATGCGGGATTTTGATGAGTGTGAGCAAAGCGGAAAGCCTGTTGCCTTGTCGATTCAGCAGCGTGCGGCGATCATTGTGTTTTCTGATTCGCCGATCACGGAGTTGCTCGATGACCTGTTGAATTTCCGGGAGATGACGCTTGAGGAGATTGAGCGGCATGCGATCTTGTCGAACTTGAAACGGTTCGGGAACCACCGGGAGACCGCGGCTCATTTGGGGGTCGGGATTCGAACGATCGGTTTGAAGCTCAAGAAGTGGCGTGCCGCGGGCATCGAGATCCCGCATTATCGTACGTAGGCTACACAGCAACGCAAAAGGGCGAATTCATGGGTTTGGCAACGTGTGTGAATTGCGGAAAGAAGATCGATCCGACTCGTATCGACGGCTGCAAGTGTGGGCCTGAGCATCGGCTACCGTTGTACGATGTGGTGCCTGGTCCGCTTACGATGGTGGCCGGTGCTCAGTCGGCCAAGACGGTTTCGCCGCCGGCTGAGAAGATGGACATTATGCAGCGTGCGCAGCTGATCGAGATGGCGACGACGATCGCCGCGGGCATTCGTGCGAGCGACGAGTTCGAAACGGTCGAGGGCTGTGAGAAGTGCGACGGCGAGGATGAGGATTCGGTCCCGAACGAATCGGCCTCCAAGGCTGTTGCCAGGATTGCTGTGATGGACGCCCGGAACATTATCGCGGAGATCGACGACGAATGATCTGTCCTTGTGGCGGCGAGATGGCTTTGAAGGATCGGCCGGCGGGCACGGTGCGCGGACCGTTTTCTGCCACGGCAACTGGTGTGGTTCCGTCGTCGACGGTTCGTTATTCTCGAACGTGGGTCTGTTCTGAGTGCAAGTCGTCGATTGCCGACGCCTCGTCTGTCGAGAAGCCTGTTCCTTGGAAGCGGACATTCAAGGCGAAGACCGGAGCGAACGCGCCCTGCCCGTGTGGGTCTGGGCGTAAATTCAAGAAGTGTTGTATGCGAAAGTAGAGTACCATTCCCGCGAAGGAGCAATTCATGGAAGCGTATCAAGAAGGTGTTGTGCAGATCCCGGACGGTCCGGCGGTTGATCTGGATCGGTTGATCATGGTCACGGAGATCGACAACACTCAGCCCAAAGGCAACGAGCCGGCGCGGGAGTTCCGCGGCGTTTTCGGCGTTGTGCTTGAGCGAGGGATCACCGCTCAGGTTGTGCTCGAGTGCGACGCGGCGAATCTGGAGGACACGCGTGCTCGGCTCGAGAATGTCCGCGCCTCGTTGATCGAGTCGTGGCATGCCTGGAAGGGCAAGCGACTTTTCTTCGTGGATCAAACAAGCGAAGAAAAACAAGCAGAAGTCGAGAGTCTTGTTACCCCCAAATCTTGAGAGGATTCCCGCGATGTCCATCCAAAGCTGCAGCGAAGAGGAGCTGTTCGCAGAACTCCAGCGCCGTTACCGAGACGTGATCCTGATATGTTCTCTAAAGCGCGACAGCCCGGAGACGAAGGTCTTTCGCCACGGCCTGGCCTCGAGGCTGCAGCACTTCTGCAAGATCGGCCACGAGTCGGTCCAGCGGGAGCTGGAGAATTCCAGCAAGGTCGTCAGCGCCGCTCCGAAGGGTATAATTATCCCGAACAACGGAAAGAGGTTCTGACGTGCCGGTAATAGCTGTCAAGCGCGGGAAGCTGCATCGCGTTGTCGAAGAGGCGACCAAGCGGATTGCGCGCCAGCCATCGGGAACGCCGGTCGACGGCGGCGGGCACAGGTCTGCTGCAAAGGCCAAGCGCCAAGCCAGGGCCATCAACGCGAACACCAAGCGAAAGCGGTAGATGGAAGATCCCGAAGCCAGGCAGAGGATGGCGAAGTTGATCGGCATGCTTGGCCGAGCCTGGAAGGGCAAGCGCCTCGAACAAGAATACTTCCGACGACCATCGACCTCTCCGGACGATGGCTCCCCGTACATCTGGCAGGCGGCATTCCACAACGCCGGGGCGCACTACCGAGAGCGGGCGCTGATCTGTGCGAACCAGATCGGTAAGACTCGGTCGTGCTCCGCGGAAGTGGCGATTCATCTCACCGGCATGTATCCCGACTGGTGGAAGGGCAAGAAGTACAACCGCCCTGTGCGTGCGCGCGTCGGTTCAGAAACCAACGAAGATTCTAGAAACATCGCTCAGGCTGCGCTGCTCGGTGAGCCGGGCGAGTACGGCACCGGCTGGATCCCGGGCTCGACGATCCATCGTGACGGCCCGAACATGCGCAACTGTGGGATCCGCGACGTTATCGACACAGTGCGCATCAAGCACAAACTCGGGGGCTGGTCTCTGCTGCAGTTCAAAAGCTACGAGCAAGGTGTCGGTAAGTGGCGCGGTGACGAGTTGGACATCGTCTGGCTCGACGAAGAATGCGACGAGGACATTCACTCTGAGGCCAAGACTAGACTACTCACTCGTAAGGGCACGCTGTTTCACTCGTTCACGCCACACCTTGGGCAGACCGAGCTGGTCATGCGGTACATGCAGCTTGGCGAGAAGGACCGCGTGTACATCAAGAACGCGACGTGGAAAGACGCGCCGCACCTGAGCCCGAAGGAATGCGCCGATTACCTCGCGGAGTACCCAGAGCACGAACGCGAGACGCGATCGACCGGCATACCAATGATGGGCCAGGGCGCTGTGTTCAAGTGGCCAGACGAGCTGATCATCTGCGATGGGTTCACGATCCCGAACTACTATGCGGAGATCAACGGCTGCGACTTCGGGATCAATCACCCGCAGGCTGGCGCACGGCTCGCACACGACCGCGACAACGACTGCGACCGCGACCATGATCCCGACTCCGACCCCGACACCGATTCCGACCGAAACCACGACCGCGCCCGCGACCCCGACCACGACACCGACCACGACCACGACCACGACCACGACCACGATTGTTCATGACCGGCTCTCATTATTGATGTATTCATACAAACATCA
>JADFIX010000108.1:0-1452 GCA_022566435.1 Planctomycetota bacterium | reverse complement strand
CGACAACGACTGCGTGTATTTGGTCGACGAATACAAAGAACAGGGGCAGGACGCGGCGCACCACGTTCAGCGGTTCAACATCTGGGGCCAAGCGATCCCGGTGGCCTGGCCGCACGACGGCGTCAACCGAGAAAAGGGCACTGGCGAGCAGCTATCCGAGATTTACGCCGAGTCCGGCGCGAACATGCTGGGCCTGTCGGCGCGGTGGCTGGACGACAAGGGCGGCGGCCAGTCGGTCGAACGTGGCGTGATGGAGCTGAACGATCGTGCGAAAACAGGCCGTTTTAAGGTCTTTTCGCACTGCACCCAGTTCCTCGAGGAGAAGCGGTTCCTCCATCGCAAGGACGGGAAGATCGTTGCAGTAAGGGATGACATCTTCAAGTCGGTGCTCTATGGTATGATGATGCTCCGATACGCGGTTGCCAAGAACGAAACTACGCTGTACAGCACGGTCGCCGACGCGGATTATGATCCGCTACAGGACTTTTGATCATGGCTTTCATCGGTCCATTGATTGCCGCCCTTCTGCCAGTAGCCACTGCAGCCGCCACCGGCCTTGCGATCGCTCAAGCTGTTGAAGGGCCGGACGAGCCAAGGCGGCCTGGTCTGCCTCCAGGCCGAAGCGCCCTTGAAGTTCAAGAAGCCACGCGTCGCTCACGCATCGCGCGACTCGGACGCAGGACCAGGGCGTCGACGATTCTTGGCAGCAGAGGTATCCTGCCAGGTGGCATCGCACGCAAGTCCCTTTTAGGCGAGTAGCATGCCCGCACACGGACCTACGATCCTGGCGGACTTCCGAGTCAAGGAGTCCGATCGCCAGAACTTCGAGACCCACTGGGAGAAGATGGCGAAGTTCGGATCTCCGACTCGCACCTTCTTATCTCGGCGTCTGCCGGGCACCCAAGTCCTTCGGAGGATGTACGACGACACCGCACCGTTGGCCATCAGCCGTTTGGCCAACGCGCTGCACGGCCTGATGATCAACCCGCAGACTCGATGGTTCGCGCTGCGGACGATGGACGAGCCGCTCAACGAAAACGACAACGTGCGCGCGTGGCTCGACGATGTTGTGAGCAGGATGCTCAGGCTGTTCGCTTCGCCCGAGTTCGGGTTCAACACTCAGTCACACGAGGCGCTGCTTGACATTGTGACCTTCGGTACCGCCGGCATGATCCTCAACGAGGAGCCGCGCAAGATTCGGTTCCAGACTCGCTCGCTGACAGAGTTGTACCTCGGCGAGAACGAATCAGGCCAGGTCGATCGCGTCTACCGGAAGTTCCCTCTGACGCCTCGTGAGGCTGTGCAGAAGTTTGGAGCCAAGGCTCCACGACACGCCAAAGAGAATCTAAACATCCCCTCGAAGGCCGACGGAGTGTTTGACACCGATGATTATTTGCACGCGGTGTTCCCTAGAGAAGACGCCGACGTCACGAAGATCGATGGCGCCAACAT